>JABHYP010000676.1 GCA_018656855.1 Candidatus Latescibacterota bacterium
CCCGCCGGTGAACGTCTCAAATTTAAATGTCTGGTTAATATGGCGGTGCAGGGAGACGGAATTGAACTGGGTGAGTACGTAAATATTTCTAATGGCTGAGTTGATACAGTTAGAGATCGGTATGTCGATAAGTCTGAATTTGCCGGCTATCGGAACCGCAGGTTTCGCTCTCATCTTTGTAAGAGGATGAAGCCTTGCGCCGCGTCCACCACCAAGAATAACGGCAAGTACTTTTTCCACGACATGCCCCCGTATTTTACTGCAGGATTCTTTTTACTAATTTAATCCGTTTTTCTCAGTCCCGCAATGATTAACCCGAATTATTCGCAAATAAGGTTCTTCACCGAATAAAACTCAGAGGACACTGAAGAAAAAATAAAATTAATAAAGCTTATGCCAGCATTTCAATACGAAAAAAATTACAATACCTTTTATTGCTTTGTCTCAACGACCTCTGCGATAAAAATTTATGAATCAATCGGGCTGTCAGGCAGCGCAAGATCATATTATAAACCCGCGGGTTTAGAAGCTAATGTCACTTTTGACCACAATTCGAAAGGGTCAGGTGTCATTCTGCCAGCCGGGCGCATTCTATTTGTTCTATTGCTTCCGCTTCTTGTTCTGCCAAGGCCGCCGACACGATCACGTTCCCGCTGCAAATCGTCAGATTCTCTACGGCGTTCTTCCCTCATTTCATTTAACTTTCCCATATCCATTCTGCCTGTTTCGAAGCCTATTCCGATCATTTGGCCAGAACCGGTTGCACCTATGGCATACCGGCGCCGGTCATCAGAAACGAGCGGGACTTTAAGTTCATAAATAATAATTCTGCGGGATATTCCCATCTTTACGCTGATATCGAGTAATTCAGCTTCCGATGCTAACAGAGTGCTGGGTTCGTCTTTATCCGGGCCAATGATTTCAACTTTTTTCTGTGCAGTCTCAAGAATTTCATCTCTATTCCTGCCGGCACTCTTATTGAGACCTCTGCCTGCCATCATGATGCCCGTATCAGGATTTCCGATGGGGCAATGGATGCCGAATGTTTTTCCTCTGCCGCCCTCAGGATCAAACCATACTGTCAGTCCCATTCCTATCATCTGTGCCTGGATTGTACGGTCTGGTGTGGAGAGGCGAAGATATAGGTAATTTTCATCGTTGCGTAGAGCAATCGTAGCGTTTTTTCCCTCTATTAGATATCGTGCCCCTTCCCATTCGGTATCTATTCCATCGATTATGATTTCACGGTCAAGCCACTTGCTGCTCAATTCGTACTCACCGCATCCGAAAAAAAGGATAGAAAAAAGGAATAATAATGATATGCACCGAAATCCGGTGTGACGTTGCTTTACCTGCTCTTTAGTTTTTGAAAAACGTAATCTAAACTGCATATATTTCTCCTTGTACTGACTGGATTATATAAAAAAAATTTCACCGAAGAGTACACAAATGAAAATAAACAAAATTGGGAGAGTTTATGCCAGCATTATAATCAAAAATAATACGAAAATTTTATGGTTATTCTAAAAAATGAGCGCCTGAGAAAATAGGATCATATTATTAAATATTATCTGGTAAGCATAACTTAACTCAATGAAGAAATATAAACTTTCTGAACCTCTGAAATTTTAATTAAATGATTGCCATGATGCAGGTGATTGTTTGCCGTATTTTCCACATCATTTTATTATGGTTAAATGGCCTAATACCATACTTGCGGTTCGCTTCCGATTGAATTATTCTGCCTGCCTCAATTTCCTCTACTACATGTATCTTTAACGATTCGACAAATTTGCCTCCCTTGCTTCCATTCATCCTTGCCTCCTCGTCCTTATTTGTGTAAACTTATTTCAGGACAAGATAAGGGGATGAGTTCCGGGGAGGTGCGGGTGACTTTTTAATCCCGACGCAAGCATCAGGGAATTCTTTGATTAAAAAATTTTGAATCAAAATACGTAACTTTTACTTTCGGCTTTGAACTATAAACCTAATTTTAAAGCAAACGAGGAATATACGATGAAAACCGGAAAAGAAGTTTCACGCCGTGATTTTATCGCCCGCGGCGCAAAAACTGCCGCTATGGGCGCAGTTATGAGTTCGGCCGCCTCCGGCAATGCTCTTGGAGCGAATGACAGGATCAATGTCGCCATCATCGGAATCCGCAGCCGCGGGATGCAGCAAGCCAGGGAGTGGGTCAAGATTCCCGGAGTGCATATTGCGACTCTGTGCGATCCTGATGAAAACCTGTTTCCGGAGCGTGTGAAAGAGATCGAGGAACTCCAGGGGAAAAAGCCGAAAACCGAATTTGACCTCCGCAAGGTTTATGAGGACAAGAACATAGACGCTGTTTCCATCGCAACCTGCGATCACTGGCATGCTCTGGCCACTATATGGGCCTGTCAGGCGGGCAAGCATGTCTATGTCGAAAAACCCACATCCCATAATATTTGGGAAGGCCGGAAAATGGTCGAAGCTGCGAGAAAATACAATCGGATAGTTTCAACAGGTATGCAGAACCGCAGCATCATGGGCGTTAAAAAGGCCATGAAATTCCTCCATGACAGCGGTATAGGCGACATTTACATGGCGCGGGCTCTTTGCTTCAAACCCCGTAATTCCATCGGGAAAAAACCGGATGCTCCAATCCCAAAAGGTGTTCACTACGATTTGTGGCTCGGACCGGCGCCCTGGCGCCCGTTCAACCCCAACCGTTTCCATTACAACTGGCACTGGTTCTGGGATTATGGCTGTCCCGATATAGGCAACCAGGGACCACACCAGATGGATATCGCACGATGGGGAATGAAGAAAAACATATATCCGAAAAAAGTCAAGAGCATCGGGGGATATTATGCCTTCGACTCTGACCAGGAAACACCCAACACTCAGGTAGCGCTTTTCGAGTACGATGACGGCACATATATCCAGTTTGATACACGGGGGCTTTATACTAATGATGAGAATGGCATCAGAATCGGTAACCTCTTCTTCGGCTCTAAAGGCTGGATGCATCTGAGCGGCAATGAATGGCATACCTACTTTGGCAGAAAGAATGAGCCGGGACCGAGCTATACGCGTGAAAACGAAAAAGAAGAAGCCGCCGATCCGAATAACCTTGCCGGCTCAGGAAGCTATCCTCATTTTGTGAATTTTGTCGACGCCTTGCGCTCGAACGATTGGATGAAGCTTACAGCGGATATTCTCGAGGGGCATAAATCAACCACAATGATTCAAATGGCCGACATCTCTTACCGGGTTGGGCGTGAACTGACATTTGATTCTCACAGCGAACAGTTTGTCGGGGATGAGCAGGCGAACGGTTATCTGACACGGAATTATCGCCACCCGTATGTTGTCCCGGAGAAGGTGTAAGATGAAGCTGTCTGCATTTTTACTGCCAGCGGTAATAAATATCTGAGGAGAGTTCATGATGTTCATGAAACGAAATGTTACGGCTGCTGTTTTTCTTATATTATCTATAACTATTTTGTTTACAACTTCATGCGACAGGGCAAAACCTGTGCCTGACCTTTCCGAATCACCGGAAGAGGGTTTTTATCGGCTTTTTAACGGAACCGATTTTACCGGCTGGAACATCGGAGGAGTGGAACCTGATGAAATTGCATGGTATGCGGAAAACAATGTTATCCACTGCAAGGGTGAGCCGCGGTCGCCATATCTCATCCTCACCGAAAAGGACTATGAAAACTTTGACTTTTATGCAGAATTCAAAGTAAGCAAGGGCTGCAACAGCGGTATTTTTTTCCACATCCCGCTTGCAGGACGTCAATCATATCTCGGGTTTGAGGCGCAGATACTCGATGACAGTGGGAAATCTCCCGACAAGAATTCAACCGGAGCTATTTACGATGTAGTCCCGCCGTTGAAAAACGCTATGAAACGTGCGGGGAAATGGAACCAGTACAGGATTCAGTTCGACTGGCCGATGTGCAGTATCTGGCTAAACGGCCACCTCGTCCAGGACACGGATTTTTCAGCCCACCCTATGCTGAAATACCGCATGCGACGAGGCCCCATAGGTCTCTCCAATCATGGACATGTAGTCGAATACAGAAACCTCTGGATAAAGGAACTGCCTGACAGTGATACCGGCGCGGCTGTATTCAACGGCAAGGATTTAACTGGATGGTCTTTGACAGGAGATGCCGACTGGCATGTGCAAGACGGGATGATAATATCTACCGGAGGCGAGGGATATCTAATTACAGATAATGAATATGAGAACGTTTATTTTCATGCCTATGTGGAATGCGATACTCTTCAAAGCTATAACGCCCGCTTTTTTTACCGGTGGAAAAGCATAGACGACCCCGGTTACGAGACCGCTTTATACGACTTTAAAGACGCTGTCAAATACACTGCGCAATACGGCGATGATATTCCCGTGCATGTCATCAGGCCCATTCGTTCTTCCTGGTTTCTGTACCGCATAATTTCTGCAGGCCAGCAGTCGCAGGTTTATCTCAATGAGCATCTGGTCTCTGCAAACAGACTTCTAAGCAAAACGCCGCGGGGCAGAATTGCACTCTACCGTACATCCGAAGACGGGATTATCAGAGTGAAAGGATTGAAGCTCAGGGAACCGGAAGGACCGGGGATATAAAGTCATTTACAAATAAATGAATCATCATTTTATACCATTTTCTTATTAAAATACAACAAAATCAATTGACATATTTTGCAATCTATAATTAGCCATGGTTTGTCTCAAACGGTGATGTTACAAGTCGGAACTTACGCACATTTTTTCAGGGGAAATGTTATGATACTGAAGTCAAGAAAAGCATGGAGCATTATGGCGCTCACGCTCGCCGTACTTCTTGCGGTAATTTCCTGCGGCAGAGGAAAATCGTTTGTAGTGGCAAAAAAAGGGAAAAGCGCTTACGCAATCGTTCTTTCATCGGATTCTTCGCTTTCAGAACAGTATGCCGCGATAGAATTACAGCATTTTGTCAATATGGCAACAGGCGCCGAACTGCCCATAGTAGGAGATAACACCAACCGGGCAAAGATGGATGGAAGGATATTTATCGGAGCCGGAAAAGCGGTAGATGAGGTTATAGAAGGCGGTGAAGCTATTGATATGGACGCTCTCGGTGATGAAGGATTTGTGCTAAGGTCTGTCGCCGGTGTGGGAAAATACCCAGATATCCTGATTGTGGGCGGCCGCAGGAGAGGTACCATGTACGGCGTCTATACGTTCCTCGAAAAACTCGGTTTCAGGTGGTATACGAACAGAGTGACACGGTACACCTCAGGTAAAGTTCTCAAAACAGAGCCGTTCGACATTCGTTTGATCCCACGGTTTATGTCACGGGATACATCTATACGTGAGGCGCGTGACGCTGACTGGGCGGCGAGGAACCGTATGAATTCAGGCCACTCCCAGCTTGACGAGAAACACGGCGGGAAAGTTGGAGTATTGGGCGTTCACAC
>JABHYP010000677.1 GCA_018656855.1 Candidatus Latescibacterota bacterium
CGTTTTGGTTTCCGTCCCGGTTTTGAAAACACACTCGAGCGCCGGTGTAACACTGTGTATGAAGAACTTCGTGTGCTGTGTCCATTCTCAGACTTACGGGGACGGTAACAGCAAGAAAAAAATTCACCAGGGCAGTCAGTTCGGCCTTATCCGCGGTATCGCCGACCTCGCATGTGCGATAAATCCAGATTATGCCATTGCTGAAGGTTTCTGGGCGACCATACAGCAGCACCTGGGGCAGAATGGTGTGAAGTTAAATCACAATGTAGTTATCGCAGGCGGCGATGTCGTTGCTACCGAGGCGGTTTCCATGTACATCATGGGATACAACCCTCTTGATTCTGATCTGCTCAGACTATGTCATACAAAAAAGCTCGGCGAGTGGCATCCTGACAGAATAAATATTGCCGGGCATCCTGCTAAAACGCTCAGGCATAATTTTATCCGCGCGGCGAACACTTATTTTGCACGTGGAATCCGCAAGTGGATGATGCTCGGGCCGGTAAAAAAACCGCTTGAGAATGTAAAAGAGCTTAAGCCACGCATTGGCGATCGTACCGAAGGTATAAAATGGCGGCTTTTAGACGGTGATGCTGTTATCGACGCAAGTGTCAACAGTCCGAGGCCGTCCAGGCTCCATGAATGTCTGCTCTACAGCCTTCCGGGAAGCGTTGGCGCGAGAAAAGGATCATGTTTTTATCTCGCTCTCAGAATAACAACGACATTGAAAGATCTCTGCGGCCAGCTTCTTGTAGGGGCTCAAGGTGGAGATGTAAAAGTATTTTTCAGGGGACGCGAAATATCATATCCCAAAAATCCCATGTCCTATGATCCGACACCAACTCCTTTCCTTAAATTTTATAAGGGAGAAAACATACTTGTGCTCGAGGTAAAGAAGCTAAACGGCAGAAAAGAAGAAGTCAAGCTTGCCGCGAATATCTGCGACCTTGACGGCGACCGACTGACAGGTTTTACGCTTGATCCTGAGGGGGAGTAGCCAAATAAGCTCAAGTAGAATAATATAAAGTATAATAACAGGTGAGAAAATGAAACGTTCATCTCATTTTAGAACAATAATAATTGTAAGTATTTTCGTTTTTGGATACGGACTTTCATCTGTATCAATTAACACCGATGATTCATCGCCAGAAATAGCATCATCTTTTCCTCGGCTCGGAAATTTTGCCGACCTCTATCTACGGGGGACGTATGACGTTCTCCAAATGATAAAAGTACGTGAACTAGGAAAAATAGGTGAGGCCTGTAAAATCGCCGCCAGATGTAAACTTTCCGGTGGACGAATCGTTTCCCGCATCGGAACGCCCCATATAATGTATGCCGGCGCATGTTGCGAGGATGTGCCGGGTAATCCCAACATCGCACCCGATTATAAGTCAGGTCATCCCGAATACAGGAAAGTTCCCGAACTTGGCAAAGGAGATTTCCTCATTGTTGCGGGAACGGGGCAACAGGATAAACGCAAGAGAGGATGTTTTCTCCTCGGTGTCGGATATCCTATGTCAACAAACCGTTATTCTCCGCCGGATTTCAATGATCACTCAAGTATCACAATGGAGTCACAGGTCGACATGATGATCTATACATGGGGCCCGAAAGAGGACGGTCTTGTGACACCTGCTCTTACGCCTCATATGAAGATCTGTCCGACGAGCCCGATGACTGTTGTGGCATATTGGCTCATCATGGCGCAGCTTGCCCATAACATCGCATACAATGACACATCCGGCACTTTCGAGGCTGCGGAGACATATATTGATACTCTCATGAGCCGACTTGATCTTTTCCACGAGCGAAATATCGGAGGGATGAAGGACATTGGAAAGATTATCGCGGACAGAGTGCTTTCCGGCGGTAAGATATATCCCTGGAGTTCTCGCTGGGAGTTTTATCAGGAAGCTAGCGGCACAGCAGGAAGTATCATGGGTATATATCCAATTCCTCCCGGCGGTTTCTATACCGGTCCAGGAGCTCATACCCCTCCGAAATTCAATCCTGACGACCTAACTGA
>JABHYP010000678.1 GCA_018656855.1 Candidatus Latescibacterota bacterium
TGTATCCGGATTTCCCTTTATGTACCGCCGAAATCTTACCTGTACCGGGTGGGACATACTCACCCAGAAAAACCTCAAAGCCGCTGAATTCCACGGGCACATCGGGATTTTCCTCATCAAAAAATTCTCCGCCATCGAAATTGAAACCCTCTGTATCAGCCCCGCCTATGTTGCTTATGAAACTGAGATTGATTTGAAAATCATTGGCATCAATGATACCGTCACGGTTTGTGTCACGAAGTCCGAAAACTCCCGACATCATATTTGAGACGGTATAATCGAGCGCAATATCATCCTTTTTCAACATCCCCGTTGTTTTATTATGAAAGATTTTTGCAAGATTAGCACGTACATCCATGTTAGCAATGTACCAGTCGGTTTTTTCAGCGTCGTCCATTTCATCTATTGTTCCAAGAATTGCGAGATTATCACCGCTTTGAACATCATCCTGTCCCTCTATCAAATCCACTATTTTTGTAAAATCTATCCCCCTGTCAAGAAGAGAGATCTTGGCATTCATGTATAATGCCATTGAATCGGTAGAGTCTTTCACAGCATCTGCAAGTGCTTCCCTCGCTTTTGCATAGTCGCCGTCACGAATTGCTTCTTCGGCTTTTTCAACAGGTGATTTTTCAGCGTCGCTTACAAAGCTGAAAATGTTACATCCGGCAATAATCACAGCAATAAGTATACCGGAAAGCAATGGTAAAAATTTCATGTTCGTTCTCATGGAAATACTCCTTTCAAAAACAGTTTGAACGCTGATGGCCATGATAAGAGGAACTTTTTATAAACCCATGCTTCATGGGAATCCTTTAATCATAGGTATCAGCGGTTCATATAATTTACTTTATATGTTCTATTCCTTTTCACTTAGTGGTTTTTCTCATAAACAATTATGACATATTAAGCACAAATCGGGCATAGTCATTGCGAGGCATAGCCGAAGCAATCCCCACTTGAGATTGTTTCGTTCACTACGTTCACACGAAATGACATATTGTAATTACGTTACAGTATTTATGAAGCTTTGTGCCTATCAAGTTATGTTTAATATGTAATATCTGTTAAATTGAAACCTGAAGCTTATTTTTTTGAGCAATTTTCCTGCTATTTCTTCGGATTATTACATGGAAAAAGTACCCGTCTAATAACGGTAATATTCCGATTTGAACGGCCCTTCCACCGGTATTCCAATATATTCCGCCTGCCTGGGAGTGAGCCTTGACAGTTTAGCGCCAAGCTTGTCAAGGTGAAGCCGTGCGACTTCCTCGTCCAGTTTCTTCGGCAAAAGATAAACATCGATCTCATGCTCGTTTTGCCAGAGATCCATCTGGGCAAGCACCTGATTTGTAAAGGAATTAGACATGACGAAACTCGGATGTCCGGTCGCGCACCCAAGGTTTACAAGACGCCCTTCCGCAAGCAGAAAGATGCTGTGTCCATCGGGAAAGGTATATCTGTCAACCTGAGGCTTGATATTCACTTTTTCTATGCCCGGCCACTCGTTAAGCTTGTCCACCTGAATTTCATTGTCGAAGTGGCCTATATTGCAGACGATTGCCTGGTCTTTCATTCTACTCATGTGCTCGGCGGTAATAACATCGCAGTTACCTGTTGCGGTGACTATTATATCCGCATTGGGCAAAGCATCTTCTATAGTTGTGACCGTGTAACCGGCCATACAGGCCTGAAGAGCGCAAATCGGATCGATCTCGGTTATTACAATCTTTGCATGGTGAGCAGCGAGCGCCTGAGCCGAACCCTTGCCCACATCTCCGAAACCGCAGACAACCGCAGTCTTGCCGGCGACCATCACGTCGGTGGCACGTTTAATACCATCCACAAGCGATTCGCGGCAGCCGTAAATATTGTCGAACTTGGATTTTGTAACCGAGTCATTGACATTGATGGCCGGAACCAGCAGTTCTCCATTTTCTTTCATCTGGTAGAGCCGGTGAACACCGGTTGTCGTTTCCTCGGAAACTCCTTTCCACTCCCGGACGACGTTATGCCAGAATTGCGGATTCTCTTTCTGGGTTTCCTTGAGGATAGTGTTTACTATCATTAGTTCCTTGTTGTCTGTAGATTCGTCCAGAAGCGCCGGATTATCTTCGCCATAATAACCACGGTGAATGAGCAGTGTGGCATCGCCGCCGTCATCTACTATGAGGTGCGGACCTTTCCCGTCAGGCCATTTCAGCGCCTGCATGGTGCACCACCAGTACTCCTCAAGAGTCTCGCCTTTCCAAGCAAAAACGGGTATCCCCCGATCGGCGATAGCCGCTGCGGCATGATCCTGGGTGGAAAAGATATTGCAGGAAGCCCAGCGGACATCAGCGCCAAGTTCAACGAGCGTATCGATTAGAACGGCTGTCTGTATAGTCATGTGCAAGCTGCCTGTGACGCGCGCTCCCTTGAGAGGTTTCCGGGAGCCGTACTTTTCACGAGTGGCCATCAGTCCGGGCATCTCTTTTTCGGCAATTTCGATTTCTTTGCGGCCGAATTCAGCCAAACCGATGTCACAAACTTTGAATTTAATCGTTGTTGTCTCGTTCATATCAGTTCTTCTCTGTCATTATAGTTTACAGTTAAATATCAGTTAAATATCTGTGATTATCTGTGATAACCGTCACAATTAATTGTATTAAAGTCCCAAGGCTTTTTTCAATTCATCAACCTTATCGGTGTGTTCCCATGTGAAATCGGGGTCATTACGTCCGAAATGGCCGTATGAAGATGTCTTTGTGTAAATTGGGCGCCTGAGGTTAAGGTCTTCGATAATCCCGCCGGGAGTAAAATCAAAACAATCCCTTATAGCCTTGCTTAATAAATCCTCATCGACCTTTGCGGTATTAAAAGTATCAATATTAACGCTTATCGGTTCGGAAACGCCTATAGCGTAGGACAGGGCAACTTCGCATTTCCACGCAAGACCGGCTGCAACCACGTTTTTTGCAGCATAACGTGCCGCATAAGCTGCCGAACGATCGACCTTTGTGCAGTCCTTGCCGGAAAAAGCTCCGCCGCCGTGACGTCCCATACCACCGTACGTGTCGCAGATGATTTTGCGGCCGGTAAGACCGGTATCGCCATGAGGTCCGCCCACGACAAACCTTCCGGTCGGATTAATGTAAATCTTTGTCCTATCATCGAGCCACTTCGGTGGAATAACTTCTCTAATTACAAACTTTTCCATATCCTTTTGGATGGTTTCAAGAGAAACGTCTTCAGCGTGCTGTGTGGATATAACAACAGCATCAATACGTTTCGGCCGCCAAGCTTCATACTCGACGGTGACCTGAGATTTTGAATCAGGACGGATATATTCGAGCACGCCGGATTTTCTTAACTCTGCGAGTTTGTACATAAGTTGGTGGGCAAGTTGGATCGACATGGGCATAAACTCGGGGGTATCATCACAGGCATATCCAAACATCAATCCCTGATCGCCGGCGCCCTGCCCGACAAATAAGCCTTCACCTTCGGTAACACCCTGCGAAATATCGGGAGACTGGGGATGAATCGATGTTAAAACACCGCAACTGTCAGCGTTGAATCCGATACCGCTGTCAGTATAGCCGATCTCCCTGCATGCCTGGCGAGCTGTCTCAGCGTAATTTATATCCGCTTTCGTGGTGATCTCTCCTGAAACAATAATAAGCCCGGTGGTACAGAGAGTTTCGCAGGCGACTCGGCTATTCGGATCCTGGACCATGGCTGCGTCGACAATGCTGTCTGAAATACGGTCGCAGACTTTATCGGGATGCCCCTCAGAAACTGACTCGGAGGTAAAAAAGAAATTTCCTTTCATACGCTGCCTTTCTTTATCCTTTTTCTGATTATCCCGTTCGTCCGGCAAAAGAGAGAATTAAATTCATGAGTATTCATAAATATGTTATTCTTGGCCGGACAAACAGTAAAATCTAAAATATGAAATTAATGTATATTGCAGGGGGAATTCATGACTTCCCCTTACATGGTTTATTTCTACATGTAACAAATTTTCTACCTTATAAAATATATTAAATTCGTATTACATATTTATTTTTTTCAATTCTTCGTTAATAAGCCCTTTGACCTCTTCTGCGGATGCACATTGCAATATACGGGCGGCGAGTTTTTTTGCAGTGTCCATGCTTATAGAACGGATAATTTGTTTCATCGACGGTATAAATGAAGGAACCATGGACAGTTCGTCAATTTCAAGTCCCAGAAGTATAAGTGCAGCGGCGGGGTCGCTGCTCATTTCGCCGCAGATGGCGACAGGAATGCCCGCTTTATGTGCAGCTTTCACAGTTATGTTTATAAGCCTTAGTACTCCGGGGTGGAACGGTTCGAACAGGTCTGCAATGCGGTCGTTTTCCCTATCAACTGCCACCGAATATTGGATGAGGTCATTGGTTCCGATTGAGAAGAAGTCAACCTTGCTGGAAAGATGGTCGGCAATCATGACCGCAGAGGGAAGCTCGATCATTATTCCGACACGCATATCAGGGTCAAAATCATATCCTTCGCTTTTAAGTTCGGCTTTAACTTCCGCAAGAATATCAAGCGCCTCATTTAATTCGTCTATACATGAAATCAAAGGGAACATCACTGCAATATTTTTAAGCGAGGACGCCCGCACTATCGCTCTGAGTTGAACCTTGAAAAGATCCCTGAGGGAGAGACTTACACGAATAGCACGCCAGCCGAGGAATGGATTCGCTTCGGTTTCTGATGATGTGATATGAGATATCTTGTCGCCGCCGAGATCAAGCGTGCGGATAATAACCGGATCTGGTGTAAGCGATTGAGCAATCTCGAAATAATCATTGTACAGATCCTCTTCGTCGGGAATTTTGTTGCTCTCGATGTAATGAAATTCAGTGCGGTACAATCCGATGCCCTCGGCTCCGTTTGCATGAACAGCGTTCAACTCGTCTGTGTATTCCACATTGGCATGGAGGCCGATTCTATAACCATCCGTAGTAACAGCAGGGAGGTCTTTCAGTTCCACAAGAGATTGACGGGCTATTTCGAACTGTTTCTTCTCGCCCTTGAATCTGTCAATCGTTTCCTGGTCAGGATTGACATACACCCTACCTCTGGTTCCGTCGACGATGACCATATCCCCCGGGCTGATTTCGGAAGTGGCCGTTTTCACACTTATAACAGCCGGTATGTCCATAGCCCGGGAAAGAATTGTGGCGTGTGAGGTTCTTCCGCCGAAATCGGTTACAAAAGCAAGGATTTTATTAGAGTGCATGAGTGCAGCATCACTAGGCGCAATGTTCGGAGCAATGACAACAACCGGAGTCTCAATATTGGAAAGCGTTGCGCTGTCCATTCCGAGCAGATTTATGGTAACACGCCTGAGGATATCATTAATATCTGTCATACGCTCCTTCATATATTCGTCATCCACACGCTTGTAAGCTTTTATAATTTTACGTGTGGTCCGGAAAAATGCGAATTCCGCGCATTTCCCCTTTTCAATAAGCTCAAACGTTTCCTCTGTAACTGCAGGGTCCTCGAGTAGCATGATATGGGGGTCAAAGATAGTTGCGTTTTCCTTGCCGATCCTAGTTTTGAGATTATCCCTGAGAGCTTTTATATCCTTGATTACCTTGTCTACTGCTTTCTTGAACCTGGCTTTCTCTTCTTCCACTCGTTCAAGCGGGATATTTTTCTCCTCGATCCAGAAGTTTGTATTATCGTAGATAAACGCCTGACCGATTGCTATACCCGGAGATGCGGGAATGCCGCTATATTCACTTTGTGACTTTGTTTCTTCCGATTCGATTTCCAAATCGTTTCCTCCGTAATGCTGAAAACACGCTATTCTTCGTCAAACTTGCTGTTTATCAGCTCTTTTATTCCGGCAATCGCTTTTTCCGCATCACCACCATCCGCGATGATGGTTAGTTCGCTGTCATAAGCGGCAGCGAGCATCATTACACCCATTATAGATTTGCCGTTAACCTTGATTTCATCGTTTTCCAGCTCAATTTTTGATATGTATTGGGACGCTTTCTGAACAAGCAAGGCTGCCGGCCTGGCATGTATACCCAGTTTATTTATAATCTTTATAGTTTCACTGATCAGCGGCACAGGTCACCTTAATAAAAATATCAAATATTGTTATTCACACGGAAAATCACGAGTTAACAGCTTTTTGAAACCAATAATTTTAATATACCACAAAGCTTAAAACAATTCCAGAAATTATAACTATTCCAAGAGAAAAGAGTAAAACCAGAGTCTTGCTCACCGCACGTTTAAGCAGGAAAAAA
>JABHYP010000679.1 GCA_018656855.1 Candidatus Latescibacterota bacterium
GCTTAGCATGCTCGAGCTCCATAATCGGTATCTCGATTACTTCTATCCCGACCGCGCCATGGACTGGCAAACCGACTACCGGCTGGGACAAGATGCCATTAAAGAACATGAGGACAAACCGCCGGTCATTCGCAGCTCCCTCACCTATCATGACCACGAGCAGAATGCATATACAGGTTTTATGCATTCACGGATTCTCAGGATTATACCACGAACCAACTTTTTTGAAAAAACCTACCCACGTCCCCAGGGACATTTCGGCGGCGGATATTTCTGGAATGGCTATGTAAGCTGGTATGATAAGCGTACACCTCCGCGTGGCCAGTACGCAAACTATACAGACCGTCCACAGGACCTCTGGCCTGACCTGAATACTGTTCATCTCCATGTCACGCAAGGCTATGGCAACGACCGCCTCTTTCTTGAATTTGAGACATTTACACCAAATTTCGATCATTTTGAGGTAAACACTGATAAGCAGGGATGGGAACCGGTTGAAAAGCGATGGACATGGCTTCTCGTTCCCGGAAGGAATGCCCTTCAAGTCCGCGCGGTAAACAAGGCAGGTGTTGGAGGGAAACATTCACGGATTATAGTGAATCACGTTGTAATGCCGCTGAATGAATGGACAATTGAGTAAGTGATTGCGTATTTATGACTGTTTTTAACAAGTAAACTTTAGGCGGATGAACCCGATTTTTTAATTCGTTTATTATAGAGTGATTGTACGAAATCAAATACCTCCTCAACTTCTTTTTGTTCCATTGAGCTAATAAGCATATATGTAAGGCCTTTTGTTTTGTCGTTTCGAGATGTTTTATGAAACAATGAATAGAGTTCAGCCATGAAGACATTGGTAAACTCGCCTTTTTCATTTACAATCACTTCAGGTTTTTTCCCCACGATATCAGAAGGGCCTGCGCTGTAAGTATTGATGTCCATATCAAGATACCTCAGAATTTTATTAATCGCTGTAGTGCCGGGATTACGATTTCCACTGCTGATATTAGAGAAGTGGGAATAGCTGATTTTAAGCTCTCTGGCAATAGCCTCTTTAGTCATATGCCGATCTTTCATTAACCAATCGACCCACAGTTTAAATAAATCCTTGTTAGAAGCATATCGCGCTTTCATTTATTACCTCCTTTGAGTTATATAAACGATATACACTGCATATATTAACATATTTTTTGATATTTGTCAAGTCATTTATAATTAAAATACATACCACTTATTATAAATATTTGTTATTATATGCAGTGTATATGCTTTTTAAGTAATGTGTGTAATATCGTGTTTTCTGTGGATACGATTCATACCCCGTATGCAGCTATTTGCTGCGATTTGAAAGCATAAAAAAGATTTTGAGATTTTTTGCAATATTGACAGATGGATTTAATCGCAGGGTAACCGTAAAAGGACATGTTATTCTGAGATATGTCGCAGTGAAAAATTTAATCGTAACATATGTAATTTGAGAAAAGGAGACATGTCCAAAAAATCATTTCTGCCTTGACAAACCGATTTTTTGCATATATACTGTAATAAACTCGAAACTAATTCGGTTTACAGTTTTCTGGGGCTCTTTATGTCGCCAAAATCTTTTGTGAAAACGACAGCAACAGTTGATTCCTTAATTCATTGTGCTGCAAAGTATTTTCATAAATTTGGATATAGAAAAACGACAGTTGACGAGATTGCTTCTGAGACACATGTCAGCAAGAAGACCCTGTATTCGATATTTTCATCCAAAGAAGCGCTTCTCCGTGAGGTTGCATGGCGCGACACAATGGCGATTATTGGCAAGTTCAGTGACACGCTTCCTCCTTCTACCAATCCCGATAAATTCCTATTGTCTCTGTGTCGGTACATTTTCACTGACAGAATCAAATACGGGAAACAGGGCGACTTCAGGGGTATTCATATTGACGACAACGATATTAGAAAGTCATACCGTAATGCATTGAAGCGTGTCGTAAAAGATTTTTATGACGAAGGCGCTGAGAACGGGTTATTTAAGCCGGTTGATTCAGTATTTGCGACAGAAGTTGTCGTAAGCATGATAATTACCGCTCTTGAACATTTTCATAAAGCGACAGAACCTGTTCGCATGTTCAATAATGCAATGGCCATGATTGCAGATACAATTGCATATAAAGACCGTATAAAATTTGACCAGATGGCATAATAACAAGAAGATATATTTATTGCGAGAACAGGTAAATCACAAGATGATGACTGATTTATGTAAAAACACTACTGTCGGCATGACCCTAATATCCTAATATCATAGAGAGTTTATCATGCTGGAAAGAATTTTCAAGCTCAAAGAAAACGGTACAACCGTTAAGATTGAAATACTCGCCGGCTCAACAACCTTTCTTTCAATGGCGTATATAATTTTTGTCCAGCCTGCTGTACTGTCAATAGCAGGCATGGATTTCAACTCTGTTATGATGGCAACATGCCTCTCATCTGGAATA
>JABHYP010000069.1 GCA_018656855.1 Candidatus Latescibacterota bacterium
ACTTAAAAAAGCAGCCGCTCCTGTTTCTATGGCATATTTTTACAAACAGGGTTGCAAGAAATGCGGCAGGGCAGAAGAAATTATCGAATGGCTGAAAGGCTCATATCCATTTCTATCTGTAGAAATCTTTAATATTGGAGAAAATCGAAGCAAACTGATTGCCGCTGCTCTCGGAATGCGGGCTGGGATGCCGGAAGACAAGCTCATGAGCACACCGGCCATATTCATAGGCAGCGATTATGTGCTTTCCGAAGAAATTTCACGTAAAAAGCTCGCTGAACTTGTCGAAAACTATGCGGATGCAGGCGCTGAAGCATTCTGGAATGAGATTAGTGATGAGGAATTACAGCGTGTGGAAGCTGATATATCTGAATTCTTCAACACGTTCACTTTTATTGCTGTGGCGCTCGCCGGTCTCGTTGATGGCATAAATCCGTGCGCTTTCGCCAGTATCCTGTTTTTTGTTTCTTACCTGGGCATGATAGGCAGAAAAGGGCGTGAAATTTTAGTTGTAGGGCTTTCGTTTGCTTTAGCAGTATTTATTACATATTTCCTGGTAGGACTTGGTTTCTTTAAAATAATAAATAGCATGTCGCACTTTGATCTCGTATCAAAAATCATTTTCGGCGCGACCGGAACGTTGTGTATTGTGTTCGGATTTCTCAGCATCGGCGATTATTTCAAAGCCCGCTCCGGGAAAACAACAGACATGGCCCTTCAACTTCCGGCATTCCTTAAAAAACGCATCCATACCACTATCCGTGAGAAAGCGCGTATGAAAAGTTATGTGGCAGGGGCGCTTGCGGCAGGATTTCTGGTTTCGATTCTGGAGTTTGCCTGTACCGGGCAGGTTTATTTGCCGACTATCATCATGATGGTTGGTAAGGAAGGTGTCAGGTTAAGTGCGATTTTCTATCTCCTGCTGTATAATTTATTTTTTATCGTGCCGCTGCTCGTTGTGTTCGCTTTTGTTTTTTTTGGCGTGTCTTCAAAGGGCATTGCTAAACTGATGGAAGCAAAGGTAGGTGTGGTGAAACTTGCGCTTGCGGCTGTCTTCTTTGTGGTCGGAGGACTGCTTTTCTGGGCTGTGTTTTGAAGATTATTTTCTACTTTTTTTATTCCGAATTATTCATGAAAAATTCTTCAACGCAGAAAACGCATAGAGTACGTAGAAAATTAATAAATAAAATTGAAAAAGCTTATCAATAATTTAAAGCTGTACCCCGCCAGAACAATTTGGACCACTTAATCCCGAAACTTAAGAGATGGTTTGGCGCTGGATGTGAGTTCATGATTACCATAGCGGAGGCGTAGCCTTAACGAAGGTAATTAGGGTAATCTTGCTCTTTCAGTGTATTGTCAGTACCATATAATTGACAGGCAAAATGGGTAAGAAAGGAGAGCAGCATGAATGACAAACGTTCGCATCGGAAGTTTATATGGGTATACCCCATTGTAGCCGTCGTTTGTATTATTTGTATTTTCTGTCTGTACTGGGGCTGTTGGCAGCCGGTGACAACAGTACTGATTGTCCGTCATGCCGAAAAAAGTTCTGTAGGAGGGGCAGATCCCGAGTTAAATCCTGCCGGGCAGCAACGAGCACAGACATTGGCGCACGTCGCCGGTGGGGCTGACATTGCCGCTATCTACGCTACGCAATTTATTCGCACCCAAAAAACAGTCGAGCCGCTGGCTAATTACCTGGGACTCTCTGTTATCCAATATACTGCAAAAGACGTTGCTGGCCTTGTTGATGATATAAAGTCAAATCACTCAGGTGAAATAGTTGTAGTTGCCGCTCACAGCAACACAGTGCCGCAGATCGTTCAGGAGTTAGGGGGCGATCCGATTGACCCTATTAGTGAATCCGATTATGATAATCTGTTTATAGTTTCCCTGTTTCGGTACAGAGGGCCAAAAGTGCTTCACTTAAAATTTGGAGCCCCAACTTAAAACTGAATAGTATCGGAATTGCGGCGACTACAGTAATAATTTATGAGTGGTTCGGATTAAGAGTTATTCCATGAAAAAAATCATCTCAGCG
>JABHYP010000680.1 GCA_018656855.1 Candidatus Latescibacterota bacterium
CATGCTGACCTCCGGCGAGTTTGTCAAGATCTTCGCTTCGGAACATACCGGACTGGTAGAGGAGCTGGTCGACCAATGTGGTCTTACCATGATCGACATGGGCAATAATAGCGACATTTCGGATGTCGGTAACAGGACATATAGTATCTGATATCATGGAATCATCGCATGCAATGGGTTAATAGTAATAAACATGGCAAAGCTTTTTAATATAAACAAAACGTGATAATATTGCAATGGAAATAAATTGGAAATAAGGAGAAGCTGTAAATATCGTATCAGGATTATTGACAAGAAAGCATCGACTATGCAATAATATTTCCATGCTCTGTTATATTTAGTTGTCCATACAAGAAGATATTTGATATCATATACTGCATGACTTATTCTTCGATTCTCATGTACAATTAATCCGGGAATAAATTGTCGAACTATGTCGCCGTTCATCTCGAAAAGAACGGGGTTGTATGCTGAATGCCTATTGTTCATCAATGAGCTGTTTTACCAGACGTTCCACTTTTTCAGCTCCTCTTGAACCGTATTCGACTAAAGATCCCCGTATTACACCCGTTCGGTCAATAAAATATAGAGTAGGTATGGCCTTGATTGCAAACTGTTCACGGATCTGCGGGCCACCATGCAGCACTTGAAACGAATATCCATTTTCATTCATGAAAGCGCGTACTATTTCCGGTTTAGAATCAACGCTAACAGTTACCACTGAATAGCCGGAACCTTTGGATGTTTCATATAATGTTTGAATTTGCGGCAGGACCTCCTTGCAATCGGGGCACCAAGTTGCCCAGAATTCGAGGAGTATAACATTACCAAAGTAATTCGACAAGTGTACGGTGGTACCTTCGAGGTTGGCAAGCTCTATATCCGGAACAAGCTCTCCAATCTTTACTTGTGGAGTGACGGTATTATTCTTGTTTTTATCGCAGGAAAGCGAAAGGATTGAAAGACATAATGCAATCCAGGCAATTCTTTGCATCTCATAGCCTAATTTTGTGAGAAATAAAAGATATTTAACGGCTCATTTATACTGCTTCACCACTACCATCTTCCTCGTCTTAGTTAGTTCATTCGCTTTCAGTATGTAAAATGCTGTATTTTTGTCGTATACGTCAATCTATTTCATGCTGCACTTCTTTACGAAGAAGCCACATCCAAGTACCTCCGGTTACTACTCCGAGCGATATTCCAAAAGTAATTGAACTCAATCCCCACCCTATAGTACTTGACAATACCCACCACTGAGTTCGTGCCATGTGTTTTTGTAGGAGAGGCCACTGCAGTATACCACATAAAAAACCACTAACGGTGAAAACCAATATCACGTAATATATATCGCTGAAGTTTGTGTCTAATCCAAGTATCAAGCCAAGATATTTCCCTACCCAAAAACCCACTAGTATTCCTATAGTACTTACTAAAATCCATAATGCTGAAAGGGATAATTGAGTTACTTTGAACCGTAATAAAAGCCATTGAGTTAAGCCAACTGAAGTACCAATACAAATAGCATAAACACTTAAATCTATTCCCCTATCTAATGCTATTCTTTCGTCCAGAGTAATGATTGTATTAATAATATTATGGGACATAAATCCCAACAAAAATCCTACGTTGAGACCAAAAGTATTACCAAGTACCCAAATTAATAAGTCATCAATACCAAACTTACGACTAATTTGTTCATTATTCTGTCCAGTCATAACGCATCTCCAATTTACTTCACCACCACCATACTCCTTGTCTTACTCAGTCTATTAACCATTTATCCTTCAATATCACTTAATTTCATAACTCTTGAGTTCATCGTTCACAGTCTCTATAACTTCACCAATACTTACAAGAATCCTCTCAGCCTTGACAAGACCAATATCCCGAGCAAACCACATGTCTATTGACTCATAGGAAGTTTCACCGTGCTTGACACGTGTCTCGAAATGCAGGCAGTCAACAAATGTCCCCGCAAGCACATCAACGGTTTCAATACCAAGATAGGTGCCGATGTGGGATTGTTTAGAGCGAATAAAACCAATAAGCCATTCCGTATTTTCCGGTATCCCAAACTTAAGAAATATGACATCTTTACCTTCATCGGAAAGCGCATAAACTCTATCACAGTGAATTCGGTATTTGCTGTAAAAAGCAGGGTATTCTGAAGTTAACTGCGTATAGGTTAAATCGTTTTCTGTCACCGTTCCTTCGACTCCCACAGTGTATTCCGTAGGAGTTCCGTCATCTACTGTCCTTTCAAATGTCCAGTTTTTTTCTGATTCAAGCGTGAAATAGTCCTCAGCAGGAAACTTTGTACCGAAAAAATCCGGAAGAACTATTTCCTCGTTTTGTACTCCTACTCCTTTATGCCATGTCATCGTCACATAGGTAGTATCCGGTGTGAAAGAATAACTCTTTTTTTCCGGTACAACAGGCACAATTGTCGTTCCGACTTTTTCTCTCACCAGAAGATTATCAAACTCATCTGATTCAAACGTACCATCAGAATCGGTTTCGGTTCCACCTAATTTTAAAAATCTGATAGTAACATCGGGAATGGCGTTACCATCAGAATCAAGCACACTTCCGAAAATTTTATAGTATGTGGGTCCGACATAATAGGTAGTGAAATCAGGAATTATAATGTCTTCTCCATCCACTACAACGCTGATTCCTCTTTCCGGGTAGAATCCGTAATTTTCATTGCCCGAGGATATCCAGTATACTTCATCTTCTACCTGTAACGCGTAATAACCATATGAATCTGTCTGTATATAATAATTGCCGCTCATTGAGAAACGGACCCAGTGGCCTATTACACCGTTACCCTCTTCATCAATTACTCTTCCTGAAACTGTATGAAGCTGAGGGCCGGAATATGAGAGTGTAAAGTTGCATACTGTGACATTTTCTTGAATGGTCACATAACAGGAATCCGGGCTAAAGCTGTAATTACTGTTTGCTTCAGGATATATAAGGTATCTTTTATTCTTGACAGCTTTAGAAAAATTGAAAAATCCATTAGTATTAACAGTTGCAACATATGAATTGATAATTTCATTGGTTGAGTCATCAAATTCTTTAATTCTGGCCGTAAATCTATTTATAGGTAAATTGTAAGCGCTGGCAATTCTTCCGACAACACTGTACTCATTTTCATCAACAACAACTCCAATAAATTCTTCAATATCTTTATCAATATCTGAGATTTTCACTTTTCTACTCTGAGGGCTAAAAACATGCTCCGTTTTTAAAGGCGTAACTGTATAATCTCCATTAGGAAGACCGGAAAGAAAATATTGTCCATGAAAATCGGTGAGGATTGTTTCGTTGATATTTCTGCCTGTAATGTTAACAGTCACACTGTCGGCTGCAAAACCGGAAGAATTGATAACTTTACCAGAAAGTGAATATCTGCTTTCTTCTATATTTGGCGGGCCAATTGTATCATCACGACTGCATGAGAACATGAGCGTTATGGTAATAAAAAGTGTAAGCGTAATAACAGAAAATATTTTTTTAGTGATGGAGATCTTAAAGCGTCCGCGCATAATTAAATCTCATAATTCAGTTGTACTATTTAACCAACACCATCTCTTAATTCAGGGATGAAGTGTTTCACTTTGTTCTGGCGGGGCACAGGATTATTCCTCAATACCTCACCTATATGAATGATGTTTCTCAATTCAATGGATAAGTCTGTAAGTTTTGTACTATCAATTTATATGTTTCACTTGTGAAGTCAAGGTGAAGTTGGCCAGCGGGGCTATATGACAGCATAAGACAAAAAAAGACGCCCGATGTGGACGCCTTCTTTTGGGCCTCGGAGTGGGATGAGGAAGGTTAAGCGAGCAATGAACCAGCGCAGTTGATGACGTAGATGTAAGTAACGACGAAGAAGCTCAAACCCGTTGCTAAACTCGACACTAAAATTGCAGAATCCTTTTTCATTTTCTTTCTCCTTATGGTTTGTTATTGTTTATCTCTCTTTCTACTGTGTAAGACGTGGCTTGTGACAGAATAATTTCAATAATCTGACATTATCACAAACCACTCGATAACCTGACTTCAGCCGGTGTGTACTTTGGTAATAAAAGAGAATGCCTGTCCGTGAGGAAAATTATCAAAAAAAAACACGATGAAACTGAGGCAAGCCTGTAACCTGGGGAAAGGAGGCTTGAAAAACAGTTGCGATTATTGAAAACTACACCATATTTTTAAACTTGTAAGTATCCTATATGTTCTGAAGACGTAAATGTTTTTGCGTTAATTAATACCAATACTCATTCATTATCAGGATATAAATAAACTAGAAACTCTTTTACAGAATCACTCTTTATAAACACTCTTTTCCCTATTATGAGTTCTTTAAAACCGTGACAAAAAATTCTATGAATATATATCCGTAAATCGGCACTCGTAAGCAATGTCCCGTTCAATAGGCAAAAGCCACTCTGATTTGTTATGTCTATCTGAAGTCCATCAAATAAATATTTGGTTTTTTGGTAAAATCCGCCTTTGCTTTTAACATTTTCTGGTATTTTAGCCCAATTTATGTTGACACCAGATAATGGTAGATTTGTCATTTTATTCTTTACAATTAATTTCAGAGTAGATATTACGCTATTCATTTAAATCCCCAATATTTAATGACACAACTACAATATTACAATTTATTCCATTATATATATTATTATCATTCTTTCTACTTACTTTATCCCTTCAATACATCTGAACTGACCTTACTCCCGAAAGGTGGACCAGTTATTAAGTTAGGATTTCTTAACAAATCCTGGAAAGGAGGCTTGAAAAACAGTTGCTATTCGTGAAAAGCATACCTCAATATTTTAACTGAAAGTGTCCAAAATGTTTTGAAGATATACACATTGTTAAGTGTATTTAACTCTATGGCAAGTGGGTTTTGATGAAATTGGCATAATTATGCAACCTTCTCTTTTTCAGTTCCTCAATGAAGGCTAGCCAAGGTGGAATATTACTCATATACGGCGTTGGTCCTGTCGACAATCCTCCGCCGCCCTCAGTGGACATTCCTCCACCTGG
>JABHYP010000681.1 GCA_018656855.1 Candidatus Latescibacterota bacterium
CCCCACATATCAAGTTCCGCTCTATCGGGAATGACAATACGCCTTATAGGATCATCGGGATCATTCCAGTCAATAAGGGAAAGATAATATTCATTGGATCTAAAAGCGTATTTTTCGCATACTTTACGGAGTGAATGCTGTTCATTCCCCGATATTTCTTTTATGCGGTCAAGTCTTGTAATATATTTTGGATATCTTATTGGAACTCCCTTCTATGTGAAAGAGACAGCGATACGTCTTTCATGATACGGCACTGCAGATCACATAAGGCATGGTACTGTGGTAGTACAGGAACAGAGAGGTGGATACAGATTACAGGGTATGAACTTGAAGAGGAGATGCGTTGCGATTAATTTATTGCGTGAATAAAAATTACTGAAAATTGTTAAAGGCTTACATTTTTCTCCTCTTTGTTCCACCATTTATAAAAGTAGAAAGAAATAATAATTTTCCTCAGGTATTTAATTTAATCAATTTTTTCAATTTTGCAAGTATTGTTTTTTAATATGAATAATCTGTATTAAATATATTTACGAATTTTGCGATTTATTGTGGCCATAATAAATGTCAATTATTGTATTTAGCTGTAAAAAAAACATAAAAATATATTACACGTTTTAGAATATTTTTTTTACATTTTTTACAGAGACTTTTCCTGCCATTGCCGGCAGGAACTGTTTTTTCTTATTCCGGAATTTCTGTGTTTGATAGAGAAATAAAAATTGCACGTTGTCATAAGAGTTCTTGATTTCTAAAATTATAAAACTTATTCTATAAACAGTTTTATAGTGTATTCTATTCAGTTTGATAAATAATATAACAGGCATATCCAGTTTAAACGGCACAAAAGAATATATATTAAATACAGCCCCACATTCCTTCCCAAAAAGAGGGGCAAAAAATACTCGAAAACTGCAAAGATAAGTCTCTCTCCGGGGGATTTTAAGGGTTTTGTTGAGCTAACTCGATAGGCGTAAACATAAAAAGTTTTGAATAAATCGAAAAAAGGAAAGGTTGGCCATGGAAAATGGTGTTCGGAGATCAGGTACTGACCGTCGCAAAGTTCAGAAAGAAGTTGTGGTGGAAAGACGGCAGGAAAAGGATCGGCGCGAAGTTATCAAAGAGTCTCTTCGCATTATAGGCTTCATGAAAAAAATACCAATATTCAAAGGGCTTATAGACGATCAGTATAAAAAAATATTAAGCGTATGTTCTAAAATGCCAATTCAAAAGGACCATTTTCTCTGCGGGGAGGGAGACGAGTCTAAAGAATTATTCATCCTCATAAAAGGCCAGCTCAAGGTACTGTTTCGCGGAGGAACATTGGTAGGTTATATATCTCCCATGGGCATTGTCGGTGAGATCGGGATTTTTACTGATACAAAAAGGTCCGCTACGGTTATGGCAAGCAAAGACAGCACCGTGCTCAAAGTCAGTAAAGGTGAAATTTTTAAGCTTTTCAAACAGGACTGTGTGCTGGGCACCCGCATACTTCTCAATGTCATAAAGGATCTTGCCAACAAACTTCAGGAAGACAATGAGGTTATCGAGGAGTTACGCAACAAGAGGCGTACCCGCGTACTTTGATGATACGGTGGATTGAATCCTCATCAAATTGTTATGCAATCTAATAAAGCAGAAATACTCCTGTTTATTCTCCTCTGTTTTCCCCATTTATCCGCGAGGATAGGGCTGAATTTCACGGTTCATCGCCCAGTGTGCTGACCGCCATAGAATTTCCCGGTATTCATGAACAAGATACGGATCTTTGGTGTGCCCGGGCAAGAGCCCTACAACACGCCCCTTGCCATTCTCTAGACACCACCCGCCGATAGCGGCGCGCTTGTCATGGACAGCCGTGGTCTCGAACAATGTAGTGGAATAATGAGATTTTATAATGACCGCAAACTGCTCGTCAAGATTTATAAAGAACTTCCCGATACCTTTTGTTATGGGATGTTCCTGGTTAAGATCCCTGACCCAGATGGGTTGAATCTGGTTGTGCATTATCGGCTCGATCCCCATTAAATCAAGAATATCGCGGTTCCTCGAATACAGGGTGCAGTGAAGAGCCAGAAATCCCATGCCGCGG
>JABHYP010000682.1 GCA_018656855.1 Candidatus Latescibacterota bacterium
ACCAGGACGAATCCGGGCTCACACCGAAATGCGTCGCCCCCCATAGTGTTCCATCAGGCATAATTCCCATGAAACCATGGATTTTGCCGTCAGTGTAAGTCTGCTCTGTCCATCCGAGAAGTTCATCAACATCGAGAGCCTTATAAACTACATTACGGGCGGGACTGTATTCATAGAGATTGATCTGACAGCCAAAACCGCGATGGTCGCTCACCGAAAAATAGAACCGGTTATCATCGCTCCGTGTCATGTGGCACCAGTGTGCCCATGCAGTCATATATGCCGGCCCTTCGGGGAAATATTCCGGGACAATATCTGGAACGATCATCATTTTGATTTCCGGAGGTACTCTCGCAACAGTATAGTCGCTTCCCATCTCAATTTCTACCGGCATTTTGAGAAATTCGGGCGAGCGGTCAACAACAAAATCTGTTTTTTCTCGGAGCCTTAGCTTGTCGTATTTCTCGTTCAGCGCCCTGCGTTTTTTTTCATCCTCACTGAGATTATCATCTGCAAAAACAGCAACTGAAAAAATAAACATTGAAAACCAGAAAATAACACGGGTGATTTTCACAAAACTCCCTCCGGTATTACAATATTTAGTTCATAATTTACAGGTATTTGGATTATAAACTATAAAACTTTTCTGAAGCAATCCCCGTTTATTTATTTCACATGTACGGTAATCATACATAAGATCATTTCCATCAATATCAACAACACTGCATCCGGCTTCACGCGCTATAACTGCTCCTGCGGCAGTATCCCAAAGACAAGTATTATTCATGCGGGGATATATATCAGCTTCACCCTCAGCAACCGAACATAACTTGAGTGAACTCCCGCGTTCGATCGTTAGAACCACATCAAACCGCCTGAGATAATCAGCTGTTTCAGTTGAAGGATGCGACCTGCTTATCAAAGCTGTTACAGGATGCGCGCTGCCGTGCCCTGTAAGCCGCTCAGGAGAACTGTTATCTTTGACTTTCCACGAACCAAGACCGCTTGCCGCATAATACATAACATCCAGGGCAGGTGCAAAGATAACACCGAGGACAGGATAACCATTATCAACAAGCGCTATGTTGACAGTATATTCACCGTTTTCCTTGAGGAATTCCTTTGTACCATCTAAAGGATCAACAAGCCAGTATTCTGTGAACTGTTCACTGTTATGTAAAAAGGACTCATAATCTCCCTCTTCGGAAATAACCGGATAACGAGGAATAATTTCAGCCAATCCCTGAACGATGGTTGAATGTGCAGCGTAATCCGCACGTGTGACCGGTGAGCCGTCTTCTTTTGAGCTGACATCCCTTTCATGAAATGCAACCGCCAGAATTGCGTGTCCGGCATTTAGCGCGATTTCTTTTACAGTGTTTAACAGCGATTGAAGTTTGGTCTTATTCAACGGAATCTATTTCCTGCCAGGTTCTCTACAAATACTTTAAACGATAATTTTTTTCTTTCTCAATAATTCAATAATTTTATCAACAGCATCCTCAACTGAAATCTCGTGAGCCGGCAATGTCAGATCAGGATCTTCAGGAGGTTCATAAGGTGAGCTTATACCCGTAAAATACTCTATTTCACCGGTGCGGGCACGCTCATATAATCCATCCGTGTCACGCTCCTCGCACACTTCGAGAGGTGTGTTTAGATATATTTCAACGAATCGTTCGGAACCAATATTTTTTCGGATATTTGCACGGTCTTCTTCAAACGGAGAAACAAATGCAGCTATGGTAATAAGCCCGAGATTATTACAGAGCTTTGCCACTCCAGCGGCTCTTCGGACGTTTTCTGAACGCTCGTCGGCAGTAAAAGCAAGATCGCTTGAAATCGTAAGCCGCATGTTTTCTCCGTCTATTACATGAATCGTATACCCCATATCAAATAATCGTTTTTCAAGTGCATATGCTATTGTCGATTTACCGGATTTAGGGAGACCGGTAAACCATACGGTTACAGGCCTCTGGTTCAATCGCTCCAAACGTTTATCGAGACTGATAGAGCTTTTGTGCGGATGAATGTTGGAACTCCGCGGAGTAGTCGCCTTTTTTCGCGAGATCATTAGTTCATTCGGTCTGCGGTCTATGATCATACCCGCTCCGGCGGTGGCGTTTGACAGCCGGTCAATTATGATAAAGCTGCCGGTTGCCCGGTTCCGGGAATAATTGTCGAAGAGCAGCGGACGGTTGAGCGTGAAAACGGCCCGTCCTATTTCGTTAAGTGCAAGTTTTTCAGCATTTTCACGATGCAAGGTATTGACATCCACCTTGTAACGGATTTCCGTCACCTTTCCCTGAACCATGTTAGTTGTATGTTTGATGATATATTCTTTGTCCGTTTCAAGAGGCTCATCATTCATCCAGACCAACATTGCTTCGAATCTATTGGATACATTTGGAAGATTATGCACATGTATGAGCATATTTCCCCTGCTGATGTCAAGCTCATCCTCCAGGGTAATAGTCACCGACATCGGAGTGAATGCCTCATCTATATCTCCGTCATACGTTGTTATCGATTTCACCCGGCTTAGCCTCCCCGAGGGCAGCACCATAACCTTTTCACCCTTTCGTATAGTACCGGAAACGACTGTGCCGCAGTAACCGCGGAAATTCATATCGGGTCTCAGCACGTACTGGACAGGGAACCTGAGGTCTACAAGGTTACGGTCGCCGGTTATGTGCACTGTTTCAAGATAATTCAAAAGGGGCTTGCCGCTATACCAGGGCATAGCTGTACCCGGCTCAACAACATTGTCACCGTGAAGTGCCGACATGGGGATGAAATGAAAGTCATGCAAATCAAGCTTGGCGGTAAAATCACTGTAATCCTTTTTGATCTGCTCGAACACCTCCTCAGAATAATCCACCAAGTCCATTTTATTAACAGCAACGACTATGTGACGGATATTGAGGAGCGACATTATAAAGCTGTGCCGTTTGGATTGCGGCAGAATACCTTTGCTTGCATCGAGAAGTATGATGGCGAGATCGGAGGTTGAGGCTCCTGTTGCCATGTTGCGGGTGTACTGCTCATGTCCGGGTGTATCGGCAATGATAAACTTTCGCCTTGGGGTTGAAAAGTACCGATATGCCACATCAATTGTTATATTCTGCTCGCGTTCGGCTTTAAGGCCGTCAAGTAGAAGAGCGTAATCGAAATCATCTTTCACCGACCCCTTTTTCAACGTATCGCGTTTGAGAGCTGCGAGATGATCTTCATATATCAGCTTGCTGTCATGCAAAAGCCTGCCTATCATCGTCGATTTTCCGTCATCAACGCTCCCTGCAGTGCTGAGGCGCAGGAGTTCTTTCTTCTCACTCTGTTTGAGAAATTCCTGAACGGTCATTAGAAGTAGCCTTCCCGTTTTTTCAATTCCATTGACCCGTCGGTATCATGATCTATTATGCGTGTGATACGTTCAGATTGCCGTGTAATCATAAGCTCTTCGACAATTTTTTCCACCGTATCCGCATCCGATCTGATCGCTCCGGTACAAGGATAGCATCCGAGAGTGCGGAATCGGCACATAATTTTTTCCGGCTTCTCATTGTCTCTGAGCTGAATCAGTCCCTCAGTGGGTATGAGCTGCCCATCACGCTCGATCATCTCACGCTTTTTTGCGAAGTACATAGGAACAACGGGAATTTTTTCA
>JABHYP010000683.1 GCA_018656855.1 Candidatus Latescibacterota bacterium
GACGCCCTTTTGACAAACTTTCACCTTCCGCGCTCAAGCCTACTCATGCTGGTGAGCGCATTCGCCGGGAGAGAGAATATACTCCATGCTTACAATGAGGCGGTTAAAGAACGTTACAGGTTTTATTCATACGGCGATGCAATGCTGATTTTAAAAGATTAATAACAACCACTGATGAACACTGCTTTAAATTTTTTGATTAACACATAATTACATTAATATTTTTTTCTTTTTGCGTCTTAGCACGAGAACTTAAGGAATTAAAGCGCCAGATTAATTACGGAGTGAATTGTGAGAGCATGGGCGGTTATAGCAGCCGGCGGAAGTGGAAGGAGAATGGAGACAAACATTTCCAAACAACTTCTTAAGCTTGATGGCGCAACCATACTTGAGCGAACACTGAAGCCGTTTATGAACAATTCGGGAATTGATGGCATCATCATTGTTGCAGCAGAGGAAATAATTGAGCATATTAACAGTATTATTTCCGCTTTTCCCAACGAATTAAAAAATATCTCCATCATAAAGGGAGGTTCTGAACGTCAGGATTCCGTATGGAACGGATTATGTGCTGTTCCCGATGATGTGGAAATTATAGTAATCCACGATGCGGTCCGGCCTTTTATAACCAGTAAACTAATAACCGAATGTATTGATTCTGCCTTTGAGCACGGAGCGGTAACTGTCATGCGTCCTCTCAAGGAAACGGTGAAAGTCGTCTCAAACGGTGTGATTGTAAACACTCCCGACCGATCGTCATTATGGAGTACACAGACACCCCAGGCGTTCAGGACAGAACTGATTTGTGAAGCACATTCACGGGCACGCGCTGAGGGTTTCACCGGAACCGATGACTGCATGCTTGTTGAACGTCTCGGACATCCTGTCCATATAATCGAAGGTGATGATTTTAATATAAAAATTACAACACAGTCTGACATGAAAATTGCAGAGGTTATACTTAATTTCCTGGAAACAGGGAGGAAAAATGCTTAGAATCGGTCACGGTTATGACGCTCACAGGCTTGTCGAGAGAAGAAAATTAATCCTGGGCGGGGTTGAAATACCTCACAGCACCGGTCTCATCGGGCACTCGGATGCCGATGTATTATCACATGCTGTGGGACTTGCTCTGCTTGGAGCTATGAGGCTTGGCGACCTCGGAGATAATTTCCCCAGTTCTGATCCCGCCTACAAAGATATCAGCTCCCTTGAAATCCTCAGGCGCATTGCCGGTATGATCAGAGACGGAAATGGAGAAATACAATCGATAGATTCGACTATAGTCGCCCAGAAACCCAGATTAACACCTTATAAGGATCAGATGATAACAAACATGGCACAAGCGCTTGACATTTCAAAATCCTTTATATCTGTCAAGGCAACAACCACCGAAAAAATGGGATTTGTCGGACGACAGGAAGGCATTGAAGCTTATGGAGTCTGCATTATAGAGGTGATTTCGTGATGAAAATTGCGGTATTTATGGGCGGCTCTTCACCGGAACGTGAAGTTTCGCTTAACAGCGGAAAAGAAATAACAAAAGCCCTCAAGGCAAAAGGCCACATGGTTACTCCTTACGATGTAGAATGGAGAGGGAAACAGAATCTTTTCCTGGCAATTGAAGAGGTTTTCAATAATGCCACCGATGTTGTTTTTCTTGCGTTTCACGGTGATCTCGGGGAAAACGGCGGTATCCAGGGCGTACTCGAAGCGGTGGGACTGCCTTATACCGGCTCGGGCATCACGGCAAGCGCAATTGCAATGGACAAGGATATTTCAAAGAAATTGTTCACATTTAACGATGTTGCCACAGCCGCATGGATTTGCGGAGACCGGGAGACTATTGATACTTCACTTGTCGAGCGGAAAACAGGGTATCCATGTATAGTTAAGCCGGCCGATTCTGGCTCGACTGTCGGATTGTCACTTGTGAACGAACCCTCCGAACTGCCCTCTGCAATAGATATAGCTTCGAAATATTCAGGCATGATAATGGTCGAATCATACATTTCCGGCTGCGAACTGACAGTCCCTGTTCTCGGCAGCAATGCTCTGCCGGTCATTGAAATAAGGCCTTCACATAAGATATACGATTATGAGTGCAAATACACGCCGGGGATGACCGAATACTTCGTCCCCGCACCGATTACGGAAGAACTTGCTTCAGAGCTAAAGTCTATTGCCATGAAGGTTTTCAATATACTTGGATTACGTGATATCGCTCGTATTGATTTCCGGCTCGATTCAAACGGGAGGCCGCTGTGTTTTGAAGCAAACACACTTCCTGGAATGACATCCACAAGCCTTGTACCAAAATCCGCACAGGCAGCCGGTATTGATTTCCCTGAATTGGTAACCCGTATCGCTGAAATGGCGTATCAGCGGCGGCATCAGCATAAATAAGCTCTCAAACTCGTGAGCAGCAGAGACATTGACTTTCAATTGAATAGAGAAAACCGATCATGCCGCAAACCTAAAAGGAAGCACAGAAAAATGACACTGAAAGTGTACAATACATTTACCCGTAAGAAAGAAGATTTTGTCCCTCTGCACGATAACCGGGTTAATTTTTATTCATGCGGTCCCACTGTGTATGATTATTTCCACATAGGCAACGCCAGACCGCTCATCATGTTCGATGTATTCAGACGGTACCTTGAATACAGCGGATACGAAGTTAACTATATCGTTAACATAACAGATATCGATGATAAAATCATCAATCGCGCTATTGAGGAAGGTGTCGATTTCAAGGATATCACCTGTAAATACACCGACGCTTTCTATGAGGATTGTGAAAAACTCGGAATCCGTCCCGCCACGGTTCATCCGCGGGCAACCGAATTCATTGATGATATGCAAAAACTCATCCTGCGCCTGCTCGAAAACGGCCATGCGTACGAGATCGATGGAGATGTGTATTTCGATATTAAATCTTTCAACGGGTATGGGAAACTTTCAGGGCGAGATATCGAACAGATGCAGGCTGGGGCACGAGTGGATGTAAACGACCAGAAGAAAAATCCGTTTGACTTCGCACTCTGGAAGGCTGCAAAGCCCGGCGAACCTTCCTGGGACAGCCCCTGGGGGCAAGGAAGACCCGGATGGCATATCGAATGTTCCGTGATGGCTATGCATTATGCAGGAGATACGCTTGATATTCACGCCGGAGGGCAGGACCTCATCTTTCCACACCACGAAAACGAAATCGCTCAATCCGAAGCCGCAACCGGAAAGCCTTTTACAAAGTACTGGTTGCACAACGGCTTTCTGGATATCGAAGGGAAAAAGATGTCCAAGTCGCTCGGTAATTTTCTTATAATCAACGACATTCTCAAGAAATATGAATCCGCGGCAATCAGGGTCTTTTTCCTCCTGAAGCACTATCGCTCGCCAATTGACTTTTCCGAGGAACGCATACAGGAAGCAAAGGCTGCCCTCGATCGTTTGAGGAATGCTTATGCAAAAATAACGCGTGTGATAAAAAAAAGTGAAAAAGCTCCGTCAGACAATCCTGCGAACCTAACGGCAACCGAAGTGATCCATTTAAAACAGAATAAAACTGCAATAATCGAATCTATGAACGATGATTTTAATACTGCTAAAGCGATGGGACACCTGTTCGATATTGCAAAAATTGTCAACTCGATCGACGAAAACGCAGAAACTTCGCTTGTAATTTTACAGGAGGCGAAAGAGATTTTGGATACTCTCGGATCAGATGTGTTCGGTATCGTTTTTGAAAGTACCGCCCAAACCGACAGCATGGTCGATGAACTCGTACAGCTTCTTATAGAATTGCGGGCCAAAGCGCGAAAGGAGAAAAACTGGGAGCTTTCCGACCTTATCAGGAACAGACTAAAGGAAATCGGGATAACGTTCGAAGATCGTCAGGATGGGACTACGTGGAAGTTTGGATAATACCAAAAATAACAAAAATGTAGGGGACAATTAATGAATTACCCCTATTTTGCTTCATTGTGTAGAACACGTGTTTAATAGAGACAAAAATAAAAGGGCAGCTTATAACTGCCCTTTTTATTTTTGTGATAAACAGAACCTTTTACCGTTTATTCGCCAGTTTTTTCGCAGTTGATACATACCATTCGGCAAGGAGAGGCGTCGCCACGAAAATTGATGAATAGGTACCGACAACAACTCCAACCAGCAATGCAAACGAGAAATCATGTATCACTGCACCGCCGAAGAAGAAAAGTGAAAGCACGGTAAGAAACGTCGTAAACGAGGTTATGACCGTACGGCCCAGTGTCTCGTTAACCGATGTGTTCAGTGTTTCAAGGTAACCCTCTTTCATACCTCCACGCAGCTTCTCGCGGATTCTGTCAAAAACCACAATCGTATCATTAAGCGAATACCCGACTATGGTCAGAAGCGCGGCAATAATGGTAAGCGAAATTTCTTTATTGAGAATCGAGAACAAGCCGACTGTGATCAATATGTCGTGAACGAGCGCAAGTATGGCGCCAATTGAATACTTAAACTCGAACCTGATGGTAATATAGATAACCAGTACCAAGAGCGACATCATGATAGCCCAGAAAGCCTGTCCCTTAAGTTCAATTCCGATACTCGGGCCAACCTGTTCCTCGCGTAAAATCCACAGGCTCTCATCCGCAGGTATCTTATCTTCTAACCTGTTTCTCAATGACTCCTTAACCTTTAAAGAAGTTTCAGACATATTGCCGACATCCACAATACGAATTAGAACATCCTTTTTTTCTTTACCGATAAACTTAATTTCGCTGGTGGTAAGATTCATATCCGCGATGTCCACATCTCCGAGCGCCTCCCTGATATCATCAATCTCAACAGGCTTTTCAAAATGCAGTTCGATAAGGTTTCCACCAAGAAAATCAATAGAATACTTTGGGCCGCCGTGAATAGCAAGCGAAACGAGGCCCACAAGAATTATGATTCCTGATATAACAAATCCCTTTTTACGAAAATCGATAAAACGAAACTTTGAGTTAACAAAAGGCGCCAGGTATCCTATCGACCTTTTTGACAAATTTACCTTGTGAGTGATAATATCAAAAACGATTTTTGTCATGACCAAAGCTGTGAAAACACTTGCTACGATACCTACCATAAGGGTAAGTGCAAATCCCTTGATCGGACCTGTCCCAAAATTATAAAGTATAATCGCGGTGAGAAATGTTGTGATGTTCGAATCAAGAATAGTCCATCTAGCTCGCTGGTAACCGTTTGATACCGCAACTCGTGTGGTGTTTCCAAGTCTCAACTCCTCACGTATACGCTCGAATATCAACACA
>JABHYP010000684.1 GCA_018656855.1 Candidatus Latescibacterota bacterium
GTGAATGCCACCAGCGCTGGCGGGAAAAGAGTTCACGATCCCCCGGGAAACACTTTACGAGTCCCTCACGTATGGCGTGGTCAAGCTCCGACGTGATGTCATCTTCATCTACTATCCTGAAATCGAGTTTTGCAAATTCAATTTTATCCAAATTTTAATTCCCGGTTTTCTGTTTATACGGGTGTTGTAACATTTCATGAACGCATTTCATTTATCCTGTCACAGAGTATATTCACACCCTCGATGAGCTTATCGGTGTCAGTGGCGAAGCAAATCCTTACGTAAGAGTCTGTTCTCTCACCGAAAGTTTCCCCGGGGGCTACTGCTACTTTCTTCTCATCTAGGAGCTTGAGGGCAAAATCGTACGAATTCATGCCGGTATCCGCAATGCTTATGAGGATATAAAACGCTCCTCCAGGTGTGTACAGGTACAGGCCTTTGTCCCGCAGGATTTCGATTACCGCATCGCGCCTTTTCTTGTAAGTTCTCAGTATTTCACGTATTGGTTCCTGAGGGCCTTCGAGCGCCGCAAGACAGGCTTTCTGGGATATCCCGCATGTGCAGGAGACAATTGGTTCCTGGAGCTTTGTGATGAGTTTTGCCAGTTCCTCTTCACAGATAGTGTATCCCACACGAAGGCCGGTAACCGCATAGGTTTTTGAGAACGCAAAAACGGTAGCTATACGGCCGTCATCATTAAAGATACCGGTCGATGTATGTACGCCGTCGAAAATAATCTCTTCATATACCTCGTCCGAAAGAAGGAATATATCATGTTTTCTTACAAATTCTGTGAGTTTTGCCAGCGTTTCACGTGGAAATACAACTCCGGTCGGGTTACCGGGAGTGGTTACCATCATAACTTTCGTTTTCGGCGTCACAAGCCTCTCAAGGGCATCGAAATCTATTTGAAAACCTGTTGATGGATCAAGTGGATACCGAACACCCTTGCACCCTGCACATATCATCTGCATCTCATAATTGGGCCAGCCTGGATCGGGAATAAGCACCTCATCCCCCGGTTCGGCAAGGGCAAGAATTGTAGTTATCAAACTGCACACAGCGCCCGGAGAAAAAATCACATTTTTTGCCTCGGCACTGAAACCGTTCCTTTCCGTAACCTTTTTAGCGATGGCTTCCCGCAGTTCCTGAATGCCCGCTCCGGGTGTATACCTGGTGAATCCGTCCATAGCAGCCTTGGCAGCTGCCTCGAGAATATGTTCGGGAGTGCGAAAATCCGGCTGGCCGACCTCAAGATGGATACAATCTTTCACGTCCTGGCTTAACGTCATTATCTTTCGTATGCCCGAGGAGGGCATGGCGCTTGTTATTCTGTTGAATTGCTTCATGTTATAACCTTATCAAGTTAAATAAAAAAATAAAAAAGATACCTTAAACCAAAGAGATGAGAAAAAGTATCTTCAGAAAATTTCAAAACAGCACGGGGCAGATATTCACATTATCGGAAATAATAACACATTCCATATTTCGTTTCAAGAAAAAAAGCAGCCGTTTTACTTCTATTATGCTGGCGGCAAGAATCAATTTATCCCATTTTGCTTAAAAGAATTATTTTGATTGCCAGAATTATGCGATTCTTGTGTAGGGACTATACTTAGCAGTTGCCCTGAATGCCTGCAAAACGGGAAGAAACAAGCTCTGTCTCTACAAAATTATTTTGCCCAATAGAAAATAAGATTTATTCATAATTCAGTACTATTTTAAGTGCGTTATTTAATCCTTGAACAGGATGTGGAAGTTGAAATCCTTATCTATCCTCGGTTGAATCTTTTCAGCAGAAGATTTATCCGGAACAATAATTAACATATCATTTCTGTCGATTTCATCCAGGTTGCAGTCTCCGGGAAATCTCCATTCCTTTTCTTTCGTCCAGTCGCCGAGTTTTCCTGGTGACTGGCAGAAAATATTTTTAGCTGAATTATTGCCGGATGCTTTTTCATAACGGACCTCAGCTCCGCCCAGCCCGGCAAGTGTGCTGCGTTTTATGCCGATACCATAAGGTTCGAAAGTATACTGAACAAATCGTTTTCTCCAGCGCATCAGTTGAACGGCATTCTCAGGCTCAAGCGAAGTGAACGAAACCGCGAACCGGTCTGCCGGAAGATGCCATGAAGAGCTTCTTATTTTCTGTTCCGCAAGAATCCTGACCAGCGTTTCACCGGCGCTTCGAACGTATATGTCCGAATGTGCGATCAGGTCGCGGTAGAATTTCCATGCTTTTTCACCCGGCCATGGCCCCTTAGAGGCGCGTGACCAGTGAACAAGCCAGCTCCCGTGGGGAAAAGGATTGACAGTGTGTTCTGTGAAATCGCGGCGCCTTTTTTGTTTTTGTACAGTCCATGGAATTCTGAACAGGTTTCGGATTTCAGCGCCGATATTGTTTTCTTTCACCAATGTATCAAGCCGCCCTCCGGTACGGATGGAAACCGGGTATACCACATCGGCATTCTCAAGCGCAAACCGGTCGCGAAATTTCCATGTATTTTTTGGCTGGCGGGGGCATTGTTCACCCATAAATAACGGTGATGTACGGATTTTATCGAGTGCAAATTCATCCATGAGACGCTCGAATTCGCGATATCCGGTTTCGCCGTCACCTGCCATAATAATCAGCCTGATATTCATAGAGTTTATTCCGGCGAGATAGGTAACAATATCCCAGGGGGAGGGGGCTGTGCTGCATAGAATGTGTACGTCCTGTTCGGCCAGACTGCGGACAGCCATGACTGTCGCCTGTATCCAGGAATCTGATCCTTTCGGATATTTACTATGGGCGGAATTGAGAATTAGAACGTTCATGTTGGGTATGTGATATTATTAATCCTTAATGTATTTTCTCTAAAAAGATCAAGGTCAACTTATCTGATATTTTTTTCCGACTGAATTCATTGTAACCAATTTTATTATATATATACAAATTCTTTTCGCTCTTGTAACCGGTAAACAACTCAAATCGCTTTATGTCTTTGAATCGCTTCTCGATTTCAGTCAAAAGTTTTGTGCCAATTCCTCTATTCTGATATGCCGGATTAACAATAAGCTTTCCGATAAAACAAGTGCCGTTCTTTTCGTATGCACGTACCGAACCAATGATCTTCTTCTGATCAACAACTTTTAATAACAAGTGGCTTTGGAATTCATTTATAATTTCATTCATTGTTTGGTGCAGCGGAAGAATGGAATAATCGTCGTGAATTTCAGCTTCGCTTTTATATGCAATCTTTTGTAAAGTTAGTATGTCTTCCAAATCTTCTGATGTAGCATCTGAAATTTCAATATTCATGATTAATGAATGTCCGCTTTATGTGATAGACTTAAGTTTTTCCCAGAATTCCCGGGGAGACACGATTTCCATAAAGTGAACTTTGCCCAGATTAAGAAGTTCCCTGTCACCGGTTACAAAAAGGTCGGCGTTACCCTCTAATGCGTATGAAAGTATGACAATATCACCTTCATCCTGTATGTCGATATCTAACAAAGGAGCGGAAGGCACGTTATGAGTATCGCGTCGGAGAAACTCGATTACCTCGTCAATAATGTCCTTCGGTATTCCGATTTTATCTTTAAGGATACGCTCAAGCTCGGAGAGGAGTGGAGCGGCAACTACCAGACGGTGTGTGAAGAGAACCTCTCTTAACACATCTGCACACAGCCCGCGGGTGGCCATTGCACTTACCAGAACATTTGTGTCAAGAAAAAGTCTCATGATATATGGGAGTAAATGTCTTCATCGGTCAGATAGCCGCGGGCTTCGGCAAACGGCATAATCTTTTTCCTGAGCGTTTCGAATTGTTCGTGACGAAGTTGACGCCGTAAAGCCTCGCGAGCAATTTCGCTGCGATTTCTCCCGGAGCGCTTGCTGGCTTTTGTCAGCAACTCATCTAGGTCTTTATCCAGGCGGATTGTTAAACTTGAATCTTTCATGTAAGACAATGTGAGACGTTTGTGGCGATTTGTCAAGTTCAATTATTCAAAATCGACAGGAATGTCTTTTTTACAAAAAAATTGGCTCGTAAATAATCACGAAACTAATAATAAATCAAACAAATATTAGCTTAAAATTTTCTCTGTTAATTTAATTTTTTTACTTATAATGTAGCATGATAATTCGAAAATTTTCATCATCACATAAACAATTTTTTCTTAAAATTTTTATTTTCCGGGAGGTTTATATATGAGACGTTGTTCGAGGTGTGTATCGGTTCTGTTTATGGTATTGCTGTGTTCTGCCCTGTGTCTCGCTGCTCCGAAAGAAAAGGATGTGATAAGGGCAATGAAACAGGCAACCTCGTTCATGACGGAAACCGTTTCGACCAACGGCGGTTTTGTCTGGAATTACTCAGCCGACCTTTCCCGATGCTGGGGAGAGGTTCCAGCACGTAAGACTCAGATCTGGGTGCAGGGAGCTACAAACGGTGTCGGTGAGATGTTCCTCGATGTATACGACGTAACCGGAGATGGCTATTACCTCGAATGTGCCAAAAGGACAGCAAATGCGATTATATGGGGACAGTATCCCGCAGGCGGCTGGCATTACCTGATAGATTTCGACATGGCCGGTATCCGGAAGTGGTACGACGAAGTGGCATCGAGGTGCTGGGGCTGGGAGGAATACTATCACTACTATGGAAACTGTACCTACGATGATGATGCCACTGCAAGTGCCATCCGCTTACTGATGATGATTTACCTTGAAACACTCGATTCGGCTTACAAAAAACCGCTTCTCAAGGGACTGGAATTTGTTCTTGAGTCCCAATTTCCTAACGGAGCCTGGCCCCAGCGCTACCCGCTCAAGTTCGACTATCCAAAGGATGGGCGCCCCGATTATACATCGTATTACACTTTCAATGATGGTGTTATACCAAATAATATTTTTCTCCTGCTTGATGCTTATGAAAAACTGGGGGACAGGCGATATTATGACGCCGCACGCCGGGGAATGGATTTTTATCTTATCTGCCAGGGGCCTGAAGACCAGGCAGGATGGGCGGAGCAGTATAACTGGAAC
>JABHYP010000685.1 GCA_018656855.1 Candidatus Latescibacterota bacterium
GACGCGAAGTCCGCCTGAAGCTGAAACCACGGGCGTATTTCCTCGGCCTCGACCATGCGGGAATTTCCAGCCAGGTGCGTCAAGGCTTTTACGGCGGCCAAGCCCAGCGTCTCCAGCATGGCAAGGACGAGCTTCGTATTTGGGTGAGATACCCGAAAGATGACCGTCTCAATTTAGGACAGCTTGAGGCCATGAAAATCAAAACGCCCAATGGCCAGTATCCGCTCAGCGAACTCGCGACCTATACCCTGGAACGCGGCCCGGTGGCTATTCCGCGCTATAACGGTTTTCGCGAGGCTCGTGTCGAAGCCGACCTCACCGATCCCTACGCTTCTGTACCGGAGATTTTGGGGCATATTCAGCAAACAATTATTCCGGAACTCAAGGCGAATTATCCCGGTGTTGTGATCGAGTATCAGGGGCAGCAGAAATACAGCACTGAGGCCATGAACGAAATGATCAAGTATTTTGGCACCGCTTTCGCCGTAATGGTGATGATAATAATGATTCACTTCAAATCTTTCTTGCAGCCCCTAATCATCATCGCTATGATTCCTCTGGCCATTCTCGGCGCGATCTGGGGACATGGTGTCGAAGGGCTGCCGGTCTCAATTCTGAGTATGTGGGGAATGATCGCTTTATCGGGTATCGTTATAAATGACGCCGTCGTGTTTTTGTCGAAATACAACAGCAACCTCATCGAGGGCCAATCTGTCAAAGATGCTGTATTTAATGCCGGCATCGCACGTTTCCGGGCGATACTCCTGACATCGGTAACAACTGTTTGCGGGCTTTATCCCATCATTCTCGAAAAAAGTTTCCAGGCACAGTTTTTAAAACCTATGGCAGTGTCGCTCGCATATGGAGTTGCTGTCGGCACGACATTCATACTCTTGTTTTTCCCGGTGTATATTCTCGTCCTCAACGATGTTAAAGTCTGGATGATCTGGCTCTTTACGAAAAAGAAACCGACACCCGAAAGTGTGGAACGTGTGATTATCGATGAGAATATTTCGCTTGAATAATGAGATATTACCGGTTAAAGCTAAGAATATTGTAACGAAACCTGCGAGTGGAAGAATAATTCAGTTATGAAAAAGAAATTTGCGGCATACTTATTTGTTTTCATGATAGCGATCCCATCAACCTTTTCCCTTGCCGAGCCTCTCGACCTCACTGAAGCTATCGGGAAAGCCCTGGAGTCGAATTACTCAATCCGTGTGGTTCGTCAGAGCGAACGTATCGCAGAGACAAACAATGCCTGGGGCGCCGCGGGACGATATCCCACTATAGGTTTTGGACTGTCTTCCAATAACAGGTTTGATTTCAACGAAGGACCAGACCAGACATCGAATTCGCTGACACCTTCGGTCACACTTAACTGGATTTTGTTTAACAGTTTCGCGGTCAGGATCACGAAGGAAAAACTCGATGCGCTGGAAAAACTGTCACAAGGCGGTACGGCCGTTCTTGTCGAGCAGACTGTACAGTCTGTCGTAAGGGCGTATTACCGCGCTCTCTTCGAGCAGGAAAAACTCAAGCTTTTTGAAGAGATCATGAATCTTTCGTACGACCGTTTCGAGTACGAGAAGACGAGAAAAGAGATCGGAATTTCCGTGACTTTCGATGTGCTTCAGGCTAAAAACGCATGGCTTGAAGACAAGGCTGCCCATATGCAGCAGGAAGTTACCTATACAAACGCCTTGAGGGATCTGAAGTACCTTATGGGAGACAGCGGCGATTCCACGGTTGAACTTTCCGACGAGTTTTCAGCAGTGCTCAATGATTATGCTATCGACAATCTTCGCGACAGAATGCTTTCCAACAATAAAACGCTCAGTAATCAGTATTTGAGCCAGATGCTTCTTGAAAAAGAAACCGCTCTCGCCAGGAGCCTTTATTATCCAACTCTGTCTCTCAGGTCAGGTGTCGATGCGTTCAATTCCAGGACAAAGTATGAGGATGCGGAGGCTGCGACACGTAACTGGCAGGATGTTTATGGCAATATTTCTCTGAACTTCAATCTGTTTGACGGCGGAGCGAGAAAACGCGGCATGAGGATAGCCAGAATCAAGTATGAAACCGGCCGGATAGAGACTGACGAGATGATTCACAGCCTCACCAACGAGCTTTCCAAACTCTTCGACCTCTATAATGTGCGTAAGGACCTCTTCAATGTCACTGAAGAGAATATCGAAGCTGCGAAACTGAATCTCGAAATTTCCGGCGACCGTTTCCGCGCCGGCACCATCAATTCATTCAACTATCGCGATGTCCAGTTTGTCTATCTCTCAGCCGCTCTCGGGAGGCTCCAGGCTATCTACAATCTCATCGATACAGACACCTCACTTGCCAGAATAACCGGCGGAATTGTTACAGAATACGGTCAATAGATAATACTCAGACCGTCAATAAATTTATGCCCCTGATATGGGAACAAATCCAAACGATAGTTCTTTCATATCAGGAGTTTTTTTGTTTTTTAGCTTACGCAATCAAAACTACAGCATGGAGTGATACTTTTTTAGTCGACTTGCAGATAACCGGCCAAGCTGCTGGTTTAAAACGGTAATAGTTAATTCATGGATCATAGAATTAACCTCAATAATTCACAGGTTCATATTATGAGGTATTCATGGAGGAAACAGATTTATTTGACAAGCTGCTTGATTATTGGGGTGTGTTGCAGTTATTTTAGGGTATTCTTCCTAAACAGGGAAATGGTGTGTAAACTCAATAAATTTTCTTCGTATGATGTGGGGATTATATAAACTTTGTAACATCATACTTAACCACCAATAATAAGTGTTGCTTCGCTCTTAACATCAGGCAGTAAGGTGAAAAAATCTCATACGTTTCAAACCGTTTTCAATATCCTTGGGCCGCTGCTGTATATTCAGGGCTTTCTTCTGTTATTGCCGTTAATACCGGTGTTTATTTATCATGAATATGCGCAGGTAACATCGTTTGTCATTCCTTCGCTGCTTTGCCTGGTTTCCGGCCTGCTTCTTCAGAAATACACTGTGTATGGCCAGATCGATATGATCCAGAGTATGCTGGTGTGCGGTATGGCATGGATCGTACTGTCCCTGTTAGGCTGTCTGCCGTTTTATATGGGTACCGATTTCACCTACCTGGATTCGTTTTTCGAGGCAGTCAGCGGATTCACCACCACCGGAATAACACTCTATACGAACATAGAAATCCTCCCGAAAAGTATCCTTTTCTGGCGAGGCTTTATTCAGTGGCTC
>JABHYP010000686.1 GCA_018656855.1 Candidatus Latescibacterota bacterium
CTGTTTGTCGGCAAAAGCGATCTTCTCAGGGATTTGCCCGTATCGCAGTCGATGAACTGGGAGTATCAGGTGTTCTACCGCGGACGTGTGGGGGGGCTCGACATGGGACGTGTCGGGAACGAAACGGTCGTGGCGCTTGCATCTCAGTACCGTAAGGATATTCTCACAGCAGTTGCAAGGATACCTTTCGGCAGAGGTCAGATCATAGTGAGCACACTCGATATGCTTACGAATCTCGATTCAATGGCACCTCAGTCGGCAATTGCAAAGAAGTTGTTCTTGAATTTTTTAGAGTGTTCGGGGGAATGATAGCCATTCCACCGCTTCATGAAAAAAGCAGGGATTTAGATATTGAATCCCTGCTTAAAATATTAAACCATAATCGAAACTGTGATACCGTCACTCACACAACCCTCGTAGTCCAGTTTTCCAGCCACTTGTAATGTTCGGGAAGATAAGCGCTTTTCGTTGACGATGCGGTACTGCTCAAACTGGTAAGAAGCCCCTTTTCGTACGATGACAATTTCGGATTGTATGCCGATTCAAGGTTTTTGACCACCTCTTCCATGCTGTTCATCGCCGGCATGGCCGTGTCAATTTCCACTTTTTCATACACGTGGCGGAGCATCGCCTGGGCGACATTGGCATTCCTGTCCTTGAAAAACTTCTTTTTCCTCGCAAGCGCTATCATGGCATCGCTTCCCATAGGTTTTATGCCGAGAACACCCAGACCAGTACGTTCGATGAGTGGCAGAAGAGCCGTATAGTCATTCGGCGGATATCCCTTTTTTGCGGCATAACTCCCGATATTATGATGGAAATTATATACTATCATAACATAATCAAGCACATCGCCGTATTGGTCAATGTATTTTTTCATTGTAGGAACATCGTGCGAAACAACGCCTATAGCCCTGATCTTACCAGCTTTCTTGTTTTTTTCCAGTATGTTAATTCGGTCGTCGTTCACAGTATACAGGCGGTACAGGTCGATGTAATCCGTGAAAAAGTCTCCGAGGGCGCCATTGATTTCCTCCTGCATATCTTCGGTACTTTTAACGATGCACAGCGACACCAGCACCTCTTTGCGGAATCCCTTGAGGCTTTTGCCCATTGGTTTAAACTGTTTGTATCCGCTGTGATCGTACACATCGAAAATGTTGATACCGCCCTCATAGCCGAGCTTGATTAATCTGTCGCGGAGTTCAGGATCGGCAATAAGTTCTTTCTTCAAATGTGAGCCAAAACCGAGTATAGAGGCCTGCATACCGGTATTCCCTAGTGTTCTTCTTGATATAGTCCCTTTCGGCACATAATTCATATATTTATTTTTGCGTGAAATTGCTGTACATCCGGCAAACGGCGTTGTGGTTGCTGCGGCGCCGATACCTTTTAAAAATGATCTGCGTTTCATGTTTTCCTCACTCATGTTTTAATTATCAGTCTTACAGTATAAGTTATGTTTTTCTTTAACGTTTAAAATATAGCAGGGATTCCTGTGCTTTCTAAAAATAATAAAATACATATTGCATAACAAGTTATTTTGCCTATTTTTCAATAACACATCAGCGCTCCTGAAACAGTAAAATCAAAAAAAGTAAATAGGCCTATCCAGTTTAAACAGCACAAAAGAATTTATATTAAATACAGCCCCCCATCCCCCCAAAGGGGGGCAAAAAAATACTCGAAAACTGCAAGGATAAGTCCCCTTCCGGGGGATTTAGGGGGCGTTGCGGAGCTAACTCGATAAGCGTATAAATAAAGTCAACCTTACAACAGCAGCTCATTTTATTACTCAAAGGAGGATTTCATGGAAAATCGAAGAAAATTTTTTAAAAAAGGCATGTCAATCGGTGCGGGAGCTCTTGCATATAACGCTTCATCGGAGGCTATGGCACAACAGAAGAGGTCACCATTTAAACGCAAAAGCCCGAATGACCTTGTCGAGGTAGGTATGGTTGTTGCCCATGGAAGTCATTCGTACAATATATGGACATCCACCATGAATCCGCCTGAGGGCAGTATGCGTACCACAGGGATGATAGTAACCAAAATCTGGAGCTACCGCAAAGAATTTGAGCAGCGTTACATAGATAAATTCCCCGGAGTGGAAGCTGTTAATGATATTGAGGATCTCGTTGGCACTGTGGACGGCGTATATATTGACGCTGCTCCTGCCGTTTCGCTGTACCATCTCATGGCTCGGCCGTTTCTGCTTGCCGGAATGCCCACTTTTGTGAACAGGCCTACCAGCACCTCGGTTGAGAAGGCGCGAAGTCTCGTGGAGGACGCTAAAAAAGGCGGCGCTCCACTGATGAGCAATTCCACATGGGAGTTCGCCGAGAGTGTCGGCGCTCTTCAGGCAAAAGCCGCAAGGATGCCCAGAATACTCGGTTATGCCGCTCACAACTCCATGAGCGATTACTACTCGCACGGTATACATGGTATATATTACATTGCAGCGATACTGCGCAACGAACGTAAAAAAGGCCGGGGTAAATGCCTATCAGCTTCATACCTCACCCCGGACTGGAGAACTCCTCCCGGAGCGCTGAGCTTCGTTCATGAGAATCCCGAGGGCGGCCCCTTTTATGGGCAGCTGCATCTCCAGTCGGGAATGGACGGTAACGCCTATATGCGTCTTTTCGGCGACCATTCCGGCGACTTCGAGGGAAAAATCCCCGCAAGCCCAGGATGGTTCCGATACAACACATGGAACGCCTTACAGCTTGCCATCCAGGAGATGATCGAAAAGAGAAAGGCGCCCGAAAGCGGCGAAGACATTATTGAAAAAGCATA
>JABHYP010000687.1 GCA_018656855.1 Candidatus Latescibacterota bacterium
AACGCCGTCTCCCTCGGCGCTTCGGAAAATTGGGCGGGAAATGTAGTCTGGGTTGTGCTGTTTACCTCCGGTGGAACACTCAACATTCTCTACTGTGGCTACTTAATTGGTGTCAACAAAACCGCAGGTTGTTACCGTGCGAAAGGTTCGTTCAGGAACTTCCTGCTTCTCCTGTTCATGTCGACCATGTGGATCGCAAGCTTTATACTTTATGGTGTCGGCGCGACCATGATGGGTGGATGGGGCACTGTGATCGGCTGGTCGGTGTACATGGTGCTATCCATTGCGGTTGCCAATGTCTGGGGATTATTCCAGGGAGAATGGAAAGGAGTATCTCGTGCGACAAGGATGATAATGGCCCGTGCTCTGGTGATTCTTTTTGCCGCGATAATTATTTTTGCCTACAGCGGGATGGTGTAATATTCAGTAAATATTTGAAATCGTAGAAATAATTGAAAAAACATTGTTTTGCTGAAGTTGTAGAAAATTTAGAAGTTATGTTTTGCTAAACGCCTGACTGGCAGTCAGGAGGTCGCGAGTTCAATCCTATCTAGCTCCAACGGACGTCATCTTCGTCCCGAGGCATACACGAAGCTACCGGCTTTATCTGGTAAATGCTGGCATCGGTGGTATAGATGCCCAATGTAACCTCATCAAAAGAAAAGTCCCCTTTGATGCGCTTCTGGAGTTCCTTCTTAAAATCTTTTTGTTTTGTGTCATCCATTTCTCTTCCGGAAATTATTTGTCGCCTATGATTTTTTTCAAAGCTGCCAGAAGCAGGAAAACGTGATTTTCAGTAGAACTGCATCCCATCAGACCAATGCGCCAGACCTTGCCGGCAAAGTCTCCCAGTCCGGCTCCTATCTCTATATTGAATTCTTCGAGTAACCTTCTCCGCACTACCGCATCATCCACTCCATCGGGAATCTTTACTGCATTTAACATTGGCAGACGATACTTCGTATCAACAATAAATTCAAAGCCCAGCTTTTCCAGTCCATCACGGAGCAGTTCGTGATTGCGTCGATGCCGCTCAAAGCGTACCTCCAGACCCTCCTCTAATATCAGCCTAAGAGCCTCATGCAGCGCATAAACCATTGAGATAGGTGCGGTATGATGATACACACGTTTTGCACCCTCCCAGTATTTTCTCACCATGCTCAAGTCCAGATACCAGCTCTGAACTTTGGTTTTTCTCTGCTCCATTACTTTTACTGCCTGGGGACTGAAAGAGACAGGGGCCATTCCAGGTGGAGCACTGATACATTTCTGAGGAGCACTATATATTGCATCAATTCCCCAATCGTCCATACGCACATCTGTTCCACCAAGAGAGGTAACCGTGTCCACAAGGAACAAAGCTCCAACATCGTGAGCCATTTTGCCAATTTCTTCCAAAGGTTGAAGAACACCAGTAGAGGTTTCCGCATGAACTATTGCCACCAGTTTGGGATTGCATTTCTCCAAGGCATGTTTTACCTGTTCCGGATCAATTGGACTTCCCCAGGGGGCATCCACCCGAATCAGTTTCGCCCCACAGCGTTCGACAATATCACTCATCCTGTTGCCAAACACACCATTGACGCATATCAGGGCATCATCTCCCGGTTCCAGCAGGTTGACGAAACAGGTTTCCATCCCTGCACTCCCGGTAGCGGATACGGCAAAAGTCAATTCGTTCTTTGTTCTAAACAGATACCGCAGCATTTCCTTCAATTCATCCATAATCAGGATAAATTGTGGATCGAGATGACCGATTACAGGGGTAGCCATTGCCTTTAATACTCTGTAGTGAACATCACTAGGACCGGGACCCATGAGTAACCGGGCTGTTGGATTAAGTTCGCTTGCCAGGGACATAATTCCTCCTAAAAGTAACTCAGCAATTATTGCGGTATTAACATTTATTCCACATATCAAATCCACTCAGAATTGTGTTTGTAGTCGATTTAATTTACAAATAATAACCTAATTATATGGTTCAAACAATCATTTATTCCGCCAAAATGGATTTTTACTGAATTTTAAAAATATAAGAGTTTTGATTCAACAATTAGTGATATTGATTTTAGTTAGAATAGAAAATATTATTGATAATTTTATCATGATAATACGATTTGTTACTACTTTTCGGATAAATAATTATAATATCTTGAATATTTTTTAATATTTAGTTTATTTTAAATATTTTAAATGCATGCTGTTATACGAATGTTGTAGAAAATTACAAAGTTATTATTTTTTTCGCACTCATGGATGTAAGTCAGGAAGGCATTGATTCAATTCAAGTATCGCCCACTTCAGGAGTAACTGGCGCCCAAGCATGGAGGAACTTATAGTAGTCGCTTGACCATTTGTTCCAGCTCAGCCGTGCGTTACCACGGAGTTTATTCAGGAGTTTTCGCTCCCGGTCGCTCATATCGGGATTGAAAAAAGCATCGATATTTTCGTAAACGTGTGAAGGGTAGTACATACCGGCGAGAGTACAATCTGGCTCAAGCCCAGAATTGATGATGTACCGGAGCGCCGCCTGAACGAAGTTTACATCGGGTTCGTATATCGCTGCGAGTTCTTTGAATGGTGTTACGAAGTTGTCGCCGGCGAAAGGTTTCATGGTGATGACTCCTATGCCACGTTTTCTCACCATTTCCGCCATGTTATCGAAATCACCGGTTTTCACTTTCCGTTCGCTCTGAGCCGCAAGAAAGGCAACATTGTGGTAGAAATTATATGGGAAGATTACGAAATCAATGGGGAAGTTATCCAGGACTTGAATCAGGTCTTCCCAAGCGTGAACCGGAACCCCAACAGCCCGTATCTTTCCTTCTTCCTTCCATTTGAAGAGCTTCTCCCAGTAGTCCCACTCGTGTCCGAAGCGCGGATGGTCCGGCGCCCAGGCGTGGATGCGCACTAAGTCGATGTAGTCCTTTCCGAAGAGTCTGAGGTCACGCTCCATCTCTTCTTCGAGCGTGCGACCGTCGTAAGGGCGGATAGTGATAGAGATGAGGCAGTCTTTGATCACCGGCGCCAGATACCTGGCAGTGGGCTCGTATTGGTAGATGTTGTGCTCCACATCATATAGGTCGAACAGATTCACCCCGAATTCGAATGCATCCCGCAACATTCGCTCACGTTCCTTCTCG
>JABHYP010000688.1 GCA_018656855.1 Candidatus Latescibacterota bacterium
CGGACAGGTGACAAGATTTGGCTTAATAACAACCCAACTGTTTTCCCCGACGATTCTGGTCAGGCTGCGGGGCGATGTATCACGGTCAAGTGCGAGCCAGACCACTTCTCTAACCTGTTCGGTGCTGAGCAGAGTATCGAGAGGCGACGGATTGGTAAGTTCAGGATCGTTAGAGCCGGCAATTCCAACGATAGGCGCGCTTTCATTACCGGCGCCGAGAGCTGCTTCAGATACTGCCGGTGGTAATATTCCTGGCAAATTCGTTCCGGCAATGAGCGAAGTGGTTGTCGCTGTCTTTTTGATAAATTCACGCCTTTTCATTACATATCTCCTGTAAAGCTTGATTTATCATATCATCATTGTTTTCTCGCAAAATTTCATTGTTCTTTTAAAATCTATAAATATAATCCATTTTAAGCATCGCGGCATTCTGCAGCGTCCTGAAATCATCGTCTTCATCAAGAAGATGGTTATAAACGAGATACAAATCGCTTCCGATTTTGGGAATGTAACGCAGGCGGAAATTTGCATTTACCTTTTTCGTTTGATTGTTATACTGGATAAAAGTACTCGTAGAAAGCTTTGTTGAGAAATCAATCGACAGTCTTCCGCCGTAATCCCTCGTAACAAGACTTTGATCCCCAATAGAGATATCATTGTAGCCGGTATCGGCAGATAATGCGTAATGTTCACTCATTTTTACGGTGATACTGCCGCTGTAGGAAGTTCTCGAACCTTTATAATAATCGCCCCATCTCGTTGAAGCATGAAGTCTGACGGGCCTTCTTCTGCTGCTGCTTAAATTCATATCATAGTACCACCATTCATAACCGCCCTGTTTGATATCAATCGTGTTCTGGATGGCATAGTCTTTCTCGACGTAATCAAACTCGTTGCGGTAATTGAAGCTGAATTCATCATCGGAGTTGGAAATGAATCCAATCGGCTGAATCTGAACTCTTCGCGTTATTATTCTCCCGCCCATATCGGCGTTATAATAGAAATTAAACGGCTTGAAAATAAGTTTCTTGATGAACGGTATATTCGGGCGAGGCGAAATTGTCGTATACCATATATAATTCTGGATACCGACACGGCTCGCGAACCCGAGTCCCGGTTTAAAGTTTTCATCGAGAGTATGGTAGAGAATAAATGAACTGACCAAATCATTAGGATAATTGATAAACAATCTCCCGGCCATGTTGTCCCGCTGAGAACCGTCATCAACCGAAGCTGTAAGATACCCCTGTATATCAAGATTTTTATCGGAGAAAAACTTGTCCGTACGGTATCCCCAGTCCATACCGTAAACCTGGTTGTCATGTTTATCATTGTTAATTACGCTGGTGGCTATTAATCCCACATAAGACTGTTCGAATATATCTTTTTTTACACGGAATGCAGAGTAATTAGCGCCGGGATAGCCGTGTTTATCTTCTGTCTGCATGGTAAGCATGCCTAACCGATACGAGCCGGCTTTCTGTGTCAGTTTAGCTCCGCCTAATATTGGTTGTTCCTGGCGGTCGGGAGTGATACCTATCCTCCGTGAATAGAAAAGCCGCGTGCCGCCCTGGGTGAAATCGAAAGTATCCGATCCCTCCAGGAAAAAATCCCGTTTTTCCGGGTAATGTATGTCGAATCTTGTCAGGTTGATGACTTCACGGTCGCTTTCGATCTGGGCGAAATCGGTTTTTGTAGTTAGATCAAGAGTCATGTTTGATGTGATGCCGTATTTGACATCAAGGCCATACCTGAAAACATCATCGGTATTTTTATTTAGTTCTTTCTCTGCTCCTGCGAGTATATATGGTTTTACATCGATTTGTCGGCTCCGTCTTACAGGTCTGGTAATTTCAAGAGTACCTGCCTGTGATAAGAGATCAATCCCGGCATTTCGTCTCCATCCGCGCCATAGCACTTCTTCATTCTTCCTCCGTATTTTTCTCATGAAGTTGATTCCCCATGTCTGTTTTTCTGAAGTGGGAAACCGCAGAGACTTGAAAGGAATCATTATTTCGCACGACCACCCGTAATCAGTAATCTTTGAAGAGACATTCCAGATAGCGTCCCATTGTGTATTGACATCCTGTCCGCTGCGAAATGTGCCGTCAACCTGGGCGCCGTTGGGATTAACACCAAAAGCAAATCCCATCCGCATGTCATGATAGGTATCGAGCACGACAGCAAAAAAATCATCGCTGTCTGCTAAATCACCATCCCATTTCAGTTCTTTATGAACGATCCTGTCCGGTTCGCTGTCGTAGCATATCACGCCTACATAGAGGTTGTCATCGTCAAAGAGAATTCTCACTTCGGTTTTTTCGGTTGGCGGATCTCCTTCTGAGAGTTCTCTCTGTGTGAAATCTGTAACCGGTTCGGCGGTTTTCCATTCCGGTTCGTTTATTAAGCCGTCAAGCTTGATTTTAGATTCAATATAACCGGGTTTTATCTGGCAGAATCCCTCTCCTGTACATAGAAACAGAAAAAGCAGCAAGAATAATATTCCAGAGTTTCGTTTAAATGAATATTTCCTGATGTTTGTCAATGAGTCCCCCTTAAGATAAAAAGTAATTTAATAAATTATTACTATTTATAACGATTTCCAAGAATAATAATGCTAAACAATAGAACAAATTTTAAATAAACGCATTTCCGGACTGCCATGCCAATTTTGAGACATGACATCAATTTAAGCATCAGAACCTGTACGTGTAGTCCACCTTGAGCATGGCGGTGTTATGGAGCGAAGAGAAACTGTCCTCTTCATCAAGCAGGTGGTTGTATACTATATACATATCGCTGCCGATTTTTGGTATGTAATGGATACGGAAATTGGCATTTACTTCTTTAGTTTCATTGTTCCACTGGACGAAAGTACTCGAAGAAAGACGTGTGGAGAAATCGAGTGAAAGC
>JABHYP010000689.1 GCA_018656855.1 Candidatus Latescibacterota bacterium
ATTTACAACTTTTTTACTTCTTATGTTAGGTCTTAAGAATGCTGTTTGCATTAAAGTATTTGCTAATCCATAGGCATTTCCTTTGTAGGAATTGTAATCTTCTACAAAATCATTAATGCAATAAGACTCACTGAACAGTACGTGCTCTTTTATTTTCTGCCCCGTTAAATTTTCTAATCGTGTAAGAATGATGTCAAAATATTTTTTTCTCCGCATGTATAAACTACTAGTTTTGGGGAAGCTGCGGCTTCTGTCCGGCCGGCACAGCGCTCTTGTATGTGAAACCTTCTGTTTTTTCTTCAAATTCCCCGCGTGCCTTATTTATAACTTTTTTATCCATCAACACCTCTATGCCGCCTGTGGCAAGGACTTTTGCGGCGACATGCATTCCCTTTAAACCGGTGGATGAGCAGGAAGCGGATGTTACCGCCCAGCTATGCCCCGGTATACCTGCCGGCATGGTAACCACAGCTAACTCACCTGCTGTGGGGACAATCCAGCTTACATCGGCGATATCGGTAGAGCCGCCAGAAATCGTCTTTGGCTCCTCGAAAGGTTCGATATCGGTGTTCATACCCTTTTCTTCGATACCAAGGTAGTTTTGCATTTCCTTTGCGAACCGTTCTTCTTCACCGGCGAATTCAGGAGTCCCGATTGCCTGTAAATTCCTGTAAAGTACCTCGGACAGAGTATGGTTTGGCAGGTAGTCGTATACTCCGGTTATCAGGTTCACCTCCATCGTTGTTTCAGTCATAAGAGCCGCTCCCTCGGCACACCTGAGTACCTTCGCATAGGTTTCTTCCACACCTTTGCGGTCAATATCACGTACGAAGTACCATACACGGGCATAATCCGGTACGATGTTTGGAGCCGCACCGCCATCCGGTATAACATAATGAATTCGGACGGGATCCTTGAGATGTTCCCGCATGTAGTTCACCCCGATATTCATCAGTTCGACAGCATCGAGCGCACTTCTCCCGTTCCACGGATCAGCCGAACCGTGGGCGGTTTTGCCGCGAAAAGTAACCTCGAAATTGTTCAACGCACGTGAATGGGCTAAACTAATCCGGTTTTTTGAACCCGGATGCCAGGCAAAACAGGCATCGACACCGTCAAACACCCCTTCTTTTGCCATATAAACCTTTCCTACCACGGTCTCTTCTGCCGGGCAGCCGAATAATTTGATCGTCCCGGGAATTGAGCGCTTTTCCATCACAGCCTTGATTGCCATTGCAGCAGCCGCACTCCCTGCACCGTACAGGTTATGTCCGCAGCCATGACCGGGAGCGCCCTGCTCAACTGCTTCCTTGCTTGGAAGACCTGGTTTCTGTGAGAGCGCAGGAAGCGCATCATACTCGGCAAGAATACCGATTACAGGTCCACTCGAACCGAATGTTGCAACAAAAGCTATCGGCATACCGGCGACACCTCGCTCGACTGTAAACCCATCCCGCTCAAGCATATTCGCAAGATATTCCGCTGATTGATGTTCACGCAGCGCAGTCTCGGCAAACTCGTGAATCGCACGTGCGGCATCATCAAACATGCGGTGATTGGCATCTATCCATTCGGTGGCTTCTTTTTTACAGGTGTCCATCCTGCCCGCTGTCAGCGCCGTACCGGGAAATAAAAGAATAATACTCAAACATAAAATAAAAACTGTGCGGATACTCATCACAATAATCTCCTTTTTTTGTCTGATTTAATGGTTAGAAAGTAATAGTTTCGTCTAATATATATATTTATATCCGTATTATAAAATGACATTTTTCTTCCGTTACAATTATATGTAACGAAACATCAACATATACAATGATCCTTCCGTATTACTGCTCAAGCAGAAATACCCGCGTTTCAGGAGCCTTAAGATTGAAGGTTATTTCGCCGGTTCTGCGAGAATATGTTTTGCCGGTAATAATATCAATAACCCTGAAATTTCCGGGTAATTTAATGCGTTTCTCCCCCGATTTCAGCGAATGAAGCGCCACTATGCTTTTATCCGCGAGCAGAATGTCATTAGATTCGCAGTACACGTGAGCTCCGGCGTAGCGTGCAAAGTTCCGCCACAGGTCAGCCGGTATCTGAACCGATGTCATGAAGACAGAAGCATAGTCGTTATCACCGCGTGACTTGATGCCCGATACGCTTCCTGCGGCGCCTTTTCCAACTTCTTTAAGCGACATGCCTTTATGATTAAAGCCACCTTTCGCCCAGGCAAGCCCCAGTTCAGTCCCGTCGGTAGGGTACAGCATGGGACCGTAGGGCAGAGGGCCGCCG
>JABHYP010000690.1 GCA_018656855.1 Candidatus Latescibacterota bacterium
GTTACATTACCGGCGGCAGGAAATCTCGGCGGAGGCGGTTTTATGCTGGCACATCTTGCGGAAACGAATGAAACAATCGCCATTGACTACCGTGAAAAAGCACCGCTTGCAGCCTCACGAGATATGTTCCTCGACGAAAACGGGAATCCCGACCCGGATAAATCCATGCACAGCTATCTGTCTTCAGGTGTTCCCGGAACAGTTGCGGGTCTTACAACTACGCTTGAAAAATACGGTACTATTTCGCTCGAACGGGCTCTGCGACCGGCTATCGAGCTTGCCGAAAACGGTTTTTCAGTTGATAAGTATCTGCATAATTCCCTCATCGGAAAGAAAAAACTCATGCAGAAATCCCCGGCGAGCATGGCTGTTTTTTTTAAAGAAAATGGTATTCCGTACGAAGTCGGCGAGGTGCTCGTACAGAAAGACCTGGCATGGAGCCTGAAACAGATAGCAGAAAACGGCTCCGATGCTTTCTATAGGGGTGAAATAGCGAAGAAAATTGCGGAAGACATGAAAGCTCACGGCGGTTTGATTACCCTCGAAGACCTCTCGGCATACTCACCTGTTATCCGCGCGCCTGTGAACGGTACCTACCGCGGATATGAGATTTTTTCCATGCCCCCACCGAGTTCGGGGGGTGTCCATATTGTTCAGATGTTAAATCTTCTTGAGGAATTTCCTGTCGGTTCTATGCGCCATAATACTGCCGGAACTATTCATGTGATGGCGGAATGCATGAAACTTGCCTATGCAGACCGTTCGGTTCATCTTGGTGATTCCGATTTTGTCCCGGTTCCGGTTGCAGGTCTGACATCTAAGCGCTATGCAGACAACCTTCGCCGCAATATTAATACTGAAAAAGCCACGCCGAGCAGTGAAATATTTCCGGGACAGCCGGGGAATTATGAGAGTAACCAGACAACGCATTTTTCGGTCATGGACAAGTACGGTAACGCGGTTTCCAACACTTATACGCTGAATTTCGGGTACGGCTCCGGAATCACGGCAGAGGGTACGGGGATTCTCCTTAACAACGAAATGGACGACTTCTCATCCAAGCCGGGAGAACCGAACGCGTATGGCCTCATCGGTAATGAATACAACGCTATAGAACCCGGAAAACGGATGCTGAGCTGCATGACACCGACCATTGTCATGAAAAACGGCAAACCCTGCCTCGTGACCGGCAGCCCCGGCGGAAGCAGAATAATAACCACCACCCTGCAGGTTATTATGAATGTCATCGACCACAGAATGAATGTGGCAGAAGCGACGAACGCGGTACGCATCCACCACCAGTGGCTGCCGGATGAACTTCGGGTCGAGAACGGGCTGGATGACCTGACAATACGCCGGTTAACCGAAATGGGACATTCTGTGGTTCAGAGGGGGAGTATGGGCTGCACACAGAGTATAATGCGGACAGAAAATACTTTTTATGGAGCCTCCGATCCGCGGGGATCCTCATCGCTTGCCCTGGGGTATTGAATTAATGTTTATTCAGCGGCACAATGAAGGATGAGAATACAGGCAAGAGAGATAAGGGAAAGTTTATGGTTTATGGTTTATAAGGAAAAGAGTGATGATAAATATAATTCACAATTCTCAATTATGAAAGATAACAACGGACAATGGCCAATTATAAAACCTGGAAATTGAAACCTATTATCGGATAAAAAACGTATGGGATTAAGTGATTTTGTCATTATTGCACTTTATTTTATCATCGTGATCGGGCTGGGATTCTGGTATCAGAAACGGGCATCCCAAAATCTCGAATCGTTTTTCCTTGGCGGAAAAAGCATGCACTGGCTCGCACTGGCAATGTCGGGTTCTGTGTCAACGTTTGATATCACCGGTACGATGTGGATCGTTTCGCTTCTCTTCATCTTTGGCATGAAATCAATGTGGATTCACTGGATGTGGGGATTTATGATGGGTGCCTTTTTCATGGCATACATGGGGAAATGGGTGCGGAAGTCGAATGTGATGACAGCAGCGGAATGGATGGTAACCCGTTTCGGTACCGATGCCGGCGGAAAAACTGCACGCACCGCATACGCTCTGATGGCGGTTGTCACCCTGATCAGTTTTATCGGTTATGCATTCCAGGGCATCGGCAAGTTCGCCGCGGTGTACATTCCACTCCCTCCTTCGACATGCGCTGTCCTCATTATAGGGATAACGACGTTTTATGTTCTTCTCGGCGGCCTTTACAGTGTGGTCATAACGCAGGTAATTCAGACACTTATCCTGACATTTGCAAGTATCCTGATTGCAGGCGTGGCATATTTCAAGCTTTCACCGGATATCATCAGCGAAAAAATCCCCGCCGGCTGGGCTTCGCTTGTACCGCAGTGGCGGCTTACCGAATTATCGGGAACCGAGCATGCAGGATATGAACTTTTCGGCGCGCTGGTGATTGTCTGGGTGCTCAAGGGTCTGTTTTTGAATGCGGGCGGCCCGGCGCAGATGTATGATTTCCAGTTTTTCCTGGCGTCGCGCAATCCCCGTGATGCTGCAAAACTCGGCGCTGCATGGAGTTTTTTCCTCATCGTCAGGTGGGGTATGACAGCGGGTATAGCACTTCTGGCAATAGCCGGAATAGCCAACATTTCCGACCCTGAGCAGGCAATGCCCATTGTGCTCAGGGAATTTCTTCCCGTTGGCGTTAGAGGAATAGTAATTGCGGGCCTTCTCGCAGCTTTCATGTCGACATTCAGCGCCACTATCAATAGTGCAGCTTCCTTTGTTGTGCGTGACCTCATACAACCGTATTTCAAGCATCATTTCACTGAGAAACAACTGGTTGCATGCAGCCGGCTGTCAGTAATCGCCGTGGTTATAATCGGGATAGCTGTCGGATATCAGGCACAGTCTATTGCGCAGATATGGAACTGGATAATGATGGCGCTCGGGGCGGGTGTTATCATGCCGAATGTCCTGAGATGGTACTGGTGGCGGATGACCGGATGGGGATATGCGGCGGGAACGTTCGGCGGAATCATACTTTCACTGGTTGCGCTTTTTTATCCCGATGCCCCGATGTATGCTGTCTTTCCACCGATATGTATCGGGTCGCTTATAGCAAGCATTGCGATTTCGCTCTTAACGCACCCGGTGAATGAACAGGTCCTGGTTACGTTTTTCAAAACTATCCGGCCGTTCGGATTGTGGCAGCCGGTACGTGAACGTTCGGGACTCCCTGCTTCCGAACTACTGAAAAAATCGGAAAAACCGGCGCTTGCCATTTTGAATACACTTCTCGGCATGATTGCTGTTACAGGGTACTACTTGTTCCCGATGTATCTGACCGGGCACTGGCACAAGTATGCACTGATATGCCTTGCAACAGCCATTGCGACTACAGTGATTCTGGTGTTCACGTGGTACAGGAATCTGCCCTCAACTGATTAGCCAAAATATCCTAAGCGAATTGATACGAAGATATCCAGCCGTTGGCAAGCTCCGGGAGTATGATTTATACCGGTCTTAAGAATTTCGTTCTTATACAATGCTTGAAGACTTCAGACATACAACTGGGTACGAATGTCACGGAATAATCGTTGATTACGTAATATTGCGCCGCGTTGAGAATCCCGATCCGGGAAATTCCCACAAATGTATATAGTGCGGATGATCTTGATTTCAGGCTCCGGGAAGGTACCGCTGCTGTCGAAGGGGGTGCGTTCTGTCGAATATTACCGGGGAGCGAGCATTCTCAACATTTCACAGATTTTTTTCAGCCTCTCCGGGCTGTCGCCGGCAGACATGGAACCGGCGTTAGACTGTAAAGGCTCATAGAAAGCATATCCCGCTGCGCTTTTCGTGGAGGAAGCAATCTTAGCGCCTGTTACATTAGAATTGGATAAATTTGTTTTATTAATAGAAGCAAGCGGAGGGGAATCGAATGCGTTGTGCTGGAGCATAATGATTCCTATTCCGGATGCAAGCCACCATTTTCTTACAGAGGCACCCTCGGTTATTGTGACCTGTATACAGTCCAATTTCCCAATATCGGTGTTAATCGTTACCATGTCCCCAATATTGATCTCGGTTGTTACATTAAAAGATTCGGGAAACTCCAGCTGCCCGTGAATCGGGTCATTATATACCCACTTAACATTTGCTCTGACTGTGTTTGAATAATAATTCTCATCACCAGGATTTATCTCATTTTTCAGAAGTATATAGCGTGGATCATAAGTCGTTTCAATATTTACTGTATCATCACCCCAACCCTCCTGAATTACTTGTAACTTTTCGGTAGTCTTTTTCACATAAACATTCCCATCTTCCATTTCAAGCTCATCTGAAATAGTATAATGGTACTCTTTAATATATTTGCTGCTTCTGACCTTGTAGTCCATTCTGCTGATACGTGTGTTATCCTCAACTATTACATTTATTCTCGAAAGTTCCCAGGCTTCGCTTACTCCTTCTTCGCTTACTGTGTTAAATATCTCGTCTTCATGCTGATACTGCCATTCTGCTCCATCGGGATTGGGAAAAAACGAATTCGAATAATAGTCGCCCACAGAAATATTTATTGTTGTAGTGTTTTTTTTCTGCGAGGAGTCTACTCCTTCGAATGTGATCGTATGATTCCCCGGAGTAAGCAATTCGACCAGGATATCTTTCCCGTTGCCCAGTTCACCATCAATGTTTGAATACCAGACAAGAGAACTGTCGGGCAAAATCCCATCCTCTGAATCTGTACCTTCGCCAGTAAACCTGTAGTTGTATCTGCTGATAAATTTATCAGGCTGTAGAAAAAATATCTTTACTACCGGCGGATGGGAGTCTACGACTAATATAATATCCTGTAAATCGTTATTATCAATTTTTACGGCATGAGAAATCATGTCATAGCCCGTACGTGTAATATAGAACATGTATTTATCAACGGGAATATTTCCAAAAACGGCTTTGCCTTCGAGGTCGGTAACAACCTCATATTCCCCAGGAGATGTCGTGATATGGGCGCCGGAAATCGGTTTTCCCGTATCATCCTCGACAAAAACATTTACAGTTACTATATCTTTGGGGCCTGTGGAATTTTTACTTTCGCAGCTTATAAAACCCGTACTAAAAGCTAATAAACATACTAAGTATATTACTTTAAAATTATTCATCCGCTTGCACCAAAAATATATTGCAGATTCCATATTTCAAATTCCAGAATCCAGATTTTATCATTTAACCGTTTACCTTTTTATATTTCGTTGTGCCGTTAAAAAATGCAAGAAATATTTTACCTTAAAAGTGTGAATTTCTTTGTCGTGGAGACGTTTCTCCCCTTGAGCCGGTAAAGGTATACGCCGGAAGCCAGATCATTTGCATCCATATAAATCTCATGTTTCCCCGCCGGTTTGAAACCCTGGTCAAACTGCAAAACCTTTTGTCCGATAATATTATATATTTCCAGCACGATCGGCCCATTAGACGGGAGGACATACGATATAGTTGTCATGGAGTTAAACGGATTGGGGAAATTCTGGTGCAGATTTATGGTAATAGGTTTTATTTGCGAACCAGAAATACGTGATACCATCTGGATTGCACGAGGCCCCTCGCCGGAACCTAAGTCAGAAAGTTGAACTCCATATCCCTTTACAATTTTACCGAAATCCTCCGGACTTATGTTTCTTCTGGTGATTAACGAGTTGCGCAGGAGCTTGTCGTCAGTTAAAAGGCGTTTTGCAACCATGCTCTCTATCTCAAAATTCTCAAGGAGGGCAAGAGATTCGACAGACAATAAATCCCCATTTATCGTGACAAGAGCATCAGGCTTATAATCGTAATCGTATTTGAGAAGAAAAAGTTCTTTATTTGCCGGTTTGGTACTGCTTTCAACTCCAGTGGAGGAAAACCTGTGATAACCAACTCCGATAAACGGATATTTTTCTGAATACCAGTCGTAAAACGGCGGGACGCTACAGTCGAAAACCATGGAATCGCCAACCGCTCGAATATTGTATATCTCAATATTTGTCGTTTTAAGCGTTACCTTTGAAAACGTGTTAGGATTTGTTTCAGAATCAAACCTGTTATAATGAAATCCGTCAAAAACGTCAAACTCATCACCCGCATTACCTTTATGTGTTAAGGTATAAACAATATCGTGAGCCCAGAAATCGAGATTATCCCCGCCTTTTATCGGATCAGGCATTTGCCCCAACGGATAGCCGGCATCCGTATACCTGCCGTCAGGACATTCAAGGTCGCAGAGTTTTTTCAATTCATCACCATTTGTCTCACCGCGAAGCACATGCCAGATGAAAATTCCATTTCGGGGAAGTAAGCGGTCATAATAAAGACCGTCGTTACGCCTGTATTCCATAAGAAAGTATTCCGAATCTGAAATATTGATCTTATAGGTTTTCCCGTCCTCCTTGCTGACATCCCTCATGCTGACACCCTCATGAAGACCATAAAGATCAACGAGATTACTATTATTGAGCCCTATACTTTCCATTTTCCAACGGTTAAATGAGCACGGGCCGACTGGCCCACCCTGTTCTTTCCAACCCATTACTCCTCTTCCGAGAAAATCCCAGTATCCGACACCTGCTCCGTCGCTCGCAGGATCATCCCATCTTTTATCCATGAGATCTTCCGCACCATAAACGTGGGATAATTCAGCCACTATTGTTCCTGTTGCAAGTTTTAAACTATTTGCAGTGGCAAGACAACCCGAAAATCTATCAAGTCTAATCCATTTACCATCCGAACTCTTGTTATACCTCGAGAAAAACGTTTCCTTGAGCCCCAGTGTCCAGATACCGGTGGCGTAGTTAAAAAAGAAATTAAACGGCCGGGACATAGGCATCATAACAAGATAGTCCACCCAGTTATCATCGTCGGAACTTCCCGGAATGCCATCAGGGCCATCGTTATCATAATCTGAGAAATCCACAGTCGGGTCTTCATCGAGAAGGGTAAGCAAATCCCGTGCATAGCTGTCCCTGTCCATGATGTAGGATGTAGAATCCTTCGGCATTTCGTAACGTTTGGGCAGGAATTCACCAGAAACTTTGTATTTCCCGAAAGAAACTTTATCAAAGAAATGTGGGATACTTCCTTCTTCACCGGTAAAGAGTTCTTTTGCCCATGATGGAGCAAGTGTATCACCTGGAGCTTCACCCTTGAATCTGGTAAAAACTACAACCATATGAACCGGGTTGAGTTTGCCGTGACCGTAGTCATCATTATCAATGTTTGTCCTACCTGCTGCTGAGGATTTCATTGCAGTACCGGTATTATCTCCGGCGTTCTCCGCCGCCGGTATGTCATCACCGGGTAAGGCAAGCAAAACGGCAAAAACAAGAACTGTCAGAAGTTTACTGATTATTATACTATTATTTTTCATTTTATTCCCGCTATTAGAAAATATTACTGCTCCACTTATTATTGAGCAAGTCTTCCATGGTGTTTTCCTTAAACTCATAAAGAAGTAGAAAAGTTCCATTTACATGATTAACCTACAAATTTTTTAATCATTTTTGTTAAATGAAAATTATTTACAAAAGAAATCTATACAATTAAAATATTAAAATCAAGGAGAAAGCAAATTTTGAATTGGAATAATATATTGAAACAAAAGGGGCTGCATAGATGACAAATGTCATAAAATCGATGTTTTACTGTGGTGAATTATCCTGGCTAAATCATTTATACATTGAGTATTAATAAATAAAAATTCAAAAATGATTATGGGTTTACCTAAAGAATCGGTTTACAAGACTTCTCTATCCTTGTATAATGAAACAAAGAAATTAGAGTAATGTATGGAACTTTTAAACATCACTGAATTAATAACAAGGAGTCTGTTATGGGTAACGCAGAAAACAACCGCCGTACTTTTCTTGGAAAGGCGGCAAATGCAGGAGCAGCGGCAGTGGTATTGGGTTCAACCGCATCAATGGCCATGTCTCAAAAAAGAAACCCTGACGAGCCTTTACGTATCGGGTGCATGAATGTAGTATCATACTCTCATCTGGCAGGCCTCTGGGGACCGATAATAAACGCCCGCGAGGGGGAAAAAGACACACCGTTCACAAACATGCGCATTACACACTGCTGGGACATTAACTATGAAGATGCTCAGAATTTTGCAAAACAGTACAGGTGCACTCCCGTTAAGAACTTCGACGATATGCTGGGCAAGGTAGACGGGATAATAAACGGCGGATATTACAATCATCCATGGAATCATATCATTCATGAACCATATCTCGAAGCGGGCCTGCCCAATCTTATAAACAGGCCGTTTGCCAATTCGCTTGAGAAATCCGAACAAATCACTTCGATGGCAAAAAAATATAATGCTCCCATACTTGTGCCATCGAGCCACGAGCACAATGATGATATTTCGCGCGCAAAAGCCTGGGCAACCGGGAAAAAGATTATATGCTATAATGCAACCAATTCCTTTGATGATTATCCCACCCACGGTATTCACGGCGTTTATATGGTACATAAAGCTATCGCCGAAGCGGGCAATCCTGTTGTTTCGGTAGCATATAGGACAAAAAGCTGGTACAGCCCCCCCGGGATTCTTACCTACGAACACGAGAACGTGGACGGCAATCATTTTTATGGCAACCTTCACCAGGTGAGCGGTTCATGGGGAACCGTGCAGATCCACACGAGTGAAGCTTACGGAGGCGAGAGTTTCAACATTCGCACCGGTACAGGCTATCCCTTTAACAAGACAAATATATGGGCGCCGACTATCTGGGCGTTTCAAAGAATGGCAATGTTCGGCGAGATGCCTCAGACCTACGAGCAAATAGAACACA
>JABHYP010000691.1 GCA_018656855.1 Candidatus Latescibacterota bacterium
ATCCATCAAACGTGTCCGACAGCTCAGAAACGCTATCCGTACTGAATCAAGACATCCGGATTTTGATCCCATTGAGTGCAAAATTTGGGAGACACAGTCTATAAATCATGCGTACGCAAAAACCTAACCGGAAATTACTGAGGCGGAGTAAAAATATGATAATTCTGAGCATGCACACCGGCAAAACGGGAATACCCCTCGCCCTTATCCTTGATCTGCGGATTCAGAATAAACGGCCCGCCGGAAAGATCGGCGTCAACGCAAATTTCAAAAATATCGTTCTGATATCCTCTACCCTGGATCACCGAATTTTCCTCGAAAATGCCGAAATCCCAGTAATCGTCATAGGCCTCGTAGAGAAAATAAAGGCGGTTCAGCCCTTTTACCCAGCCGACGTTAACGGACACGTCGATATCTGTCGTGTCAATATCTCCTGTGTGGCCGCCTCTGGTACCGTCAAGCTGATCGGTACGGTATGTATATTCATTTCCTACAATATCCCAATCCGAACTGTCGCCGTCAATACGGGGGATCTTATTTTTCGGAAACTGAAATATTTTAAATTCGACATCCGTCCGCTCCAGCGCCGAGCTATCTGAAAATGCGATAAGTATTCCTGTAAGCAGAAGAAGAACTGTCAGAAATTTTTGAGCCACGTTTCCCCTCCGTTATTACTGTTCAAAATTACAATAAGCGGTTTATGCCGGATGATTCTATCGAGGCGGGGATAAAGAAAAAATTATCGGGTGATTATATTTCTGTTCCCGCGGTATTAATCGATATTTGCTGTGTTGTTTCAATTCCGCTCAGGCGTGACTATTCGTATTATGCAGAGAATCTGTAGCCCAATTATCCAGAAACCGGTAGCTGTTCGGAAGCAGGGCGGCCGTTTTGATGCGGGCAACATGCCTGAGTTTTTTCAGGAGTTTCCGCTCCTCCGCAGAAATTGCCGGAAAATAATACGCCGGAATATCCTCATACAGGTGGTCAAGAGTGAAAATCCCCCCTATTGTCAGATCGGGATCAACAGGTGAGTTTATCACCCAGCGAAGCATTGCCTGAGGCAGGCTTATCTCTCCGGTTTCATCAAGTTGTTTCGCCGCGTCGATCATCGGAGCGACAAACCAGTCCGTAGCAAATGCTTTCATAACAACAATCGCAACTCCTTTGTCTCTGAGCCGTTTCACAAGAGGATTGAAATTACCGGCGGCCTTGCCGTTATGCAAAAGATTATGGTAAAAATTATAGGGGATAATCACATAATCGAGCGGATACTGCGAGAGCACATGCTCCACCTCGTTGGGTAAATGAATAGACATACCGACCGCGCGAATCTTTCCCTGCTCCTTATACCGAAAAAGCGTGTCCCAGTGTTTGTAGCGTTCGCTTTCGGGTTTGCCTGCATTTGCATTCAGGCGGTACATATCGATATGATCCCGTTTGAAAAGACGGAGTGCACGTTCGAATTCCTGTTCGGCGGTACGGCCATCTCGCAAATGCATATTCAGTGAGAGAACCACATCATTCATCATAGGCGCAAGATGCCTGCTCATGGGCTCGAACTGCTCGACTCCCCAGTGATCGTATATATCGAAAGTATTGACCCCGAACTCGTATGATTCGCGGATCATCCGGCATCGTTCCTCTTCAAAAGGAACAAGATCTTTCTGCATGTGAGCGCCATAGCCGAATGTAGAAACTTTTATACCCGTTTTGCCAAGTTCCCGTACCGGAATGGCGCCGCCTTTCGGGCGAGGTCTTGTGACTTCGAATGAATAATCCGATGACTCGAACCGCCGTTCGATCATTATCTTTTTTCCGGGCATTAGGAGCGAACAGCCGGATGCAGAAAGAGCTGCGGCACTCATTGCTCCGTTTATAATGAAATCACGTCTTTTCATTTATGGTATCCTTTTTTTAGTTTTTAAAACAGTACTATCAACGGAAAATACTCTCATCGATCCAGTCCGGTAACGGACTCGGCGCTTCCCAGCTATCGGGTAGATCGTCAACCTTTACCATGAGACCGTTATGGTCGATATGCGATTTAAAACCCGCAAGGAATATTTTTGTTTTCTGTAAAATACCCTCATAACTCTGCGGCATTTTCTTCGTCTCGAACATCTTTTGCATGCTGAACACGGTTTTAGACTGGAGGTGATAGCGGTTATTAATCAGGTCGCCCTGAATGTTTTGGTGATCGAAATCATCCCATCCGCCACGGTAGTACATTCGGAGAGTACCTCTCGATGTTGAGCCGCCGCCAAGAGCCTGCGCTGTCACAATGAAGGGTTCGGTCTGTTCGCCGACTCCCTCGATGGTAATCCCGTTATATTGCAGGGTCAAAATTCCCCAGTCCATCGGTCCGTTCGGATTCGTCGGTGTTTTGCTGCTCCACCATGAGGGCGCCTGAAGGCTTACCTGATTTACATCCAGGCCGAATACAGTTAAAACCTCATAGAGCGAGTGAA
>JABHYP010000692.1 GCA_018656855.1 Candidatus Latescibacterota bacterium
ATCCATCAAACGTGTCCGACAGCTCAGAAACGCTATCCGTACTGAATCAAGACATCCGGATTTTGATCCCATTGAGTGCAAAATTTGGGAGACACAGTCTATAAATCATGCGTACGCAAAAACCTAACCGGAAATTACTGAAACACACCGCGGAAAAATAGATTAAATGAGCCGCGTGCTATCAACAACACGTAAAGGGATAAAAGAAACATGGAAAAAACTGCAAGATATTGCACACGCAAAACTTCGCGGAGGCATGATTTCCCGGAAGAATCCATTAACACATCCTCAAACAGAATTTAATTCAGCTCAGCACATTCTATAACGATGCTTCTTCTAAAATCTTTTTTATAGCCTGGTCTATCTTTACTTCCTCATCAATCGAAGAAGTTTCCCGTATTCTTTTAAGCGCCGGAATAGCTTCTTTGTACTTAATCATTCCCAGACTTTTTATAGCCTCAAAACGCACGAAAATATTATTATCTTCCAGTGCTTCAATCAACATTTCACCGGCAATTTTTCTGTCTGTAGATTCCCACTTCCGTACTTCTTCAAGCTTGCCTCCGAGCGCCTGCACAGCTACATATCGTACACGGTCGTTTTTATCAGTTATCAGCGCTGCAAAATCAGAAGCCGAAACGTTTGAACCTTTAACATCACGATACCTGTAAAGCGATTGAATGACCGCTACACGGACGCTGTCCACACTATCTCTGGACATTGGATATATATGTTCCAGAGCGGGCAAATATTCCAGAAGCCCAAGAGCAAAAACGGCAGCAAATCGAACATCACCCTCGGGGTCTTTCAGCCCTTTTAAAAGGTGTGGAAGTGCAGAACCATCTTTGATATTTCCAAGAGACCAGCATGCTTTTGCCCTGATGTTGAGGTTCTGATGCGAAACCATTTTACCGAGAGACTCAACAGCCATTGGATCCTTGAGACTTCCCAGAACTTGCGTTGCGATAAACACAGCCTGCTCGTTTTCATCATCCAGAACATCTATAACTTTCTCCACAACTTCCTTTACGTCCCTGTCATCATTTTTTCTTTCCAGTGCCAGGGCGCCTTGGAACCTTATTGAGGGACTGTCGCTGTATAGGTCCTTTATTAAGTCGTCAGTGGATTTGGAACACCCCATGCAAACAAGCGTAATACAACAAAAAACAAATACTTTTTTACCGTTCATAGCTTACACCCGCCTTTATAATAATAAGGTGAAAGTAGAATGTAATATACATAAATCACAAAATATTCTATAACTTATATAACTATTTTATAGCAAAAGATCAATTCTTTAATAAATCAGTTTCCCTGACATTTAAACTGACATTCCCGATGCCATATAAAATCCTTTTTCACGAGCAAGCCTGAGAGCGTCAAGGTTACCGGCAATACTATCTTTTGAATCGGCACATGTAAACAGTAGGCTGTCCATTTTTTCCAGACCGAGAGCGTCGAATACATAGGTCATCGTATCCTCAATTCCTCTGAATAAGGGCGCGCCACCCGGGCCAAATTCATTTGCGGCACATGAAACGAGCAATCCCATTCGTCTCCTCTCCCCGAAAAGATCGAGTCCAAGACGGTGTTTTGCAATCCAGAATACCTGGCATCTGTCTAAGAGCGCCTTGCCGCCTGCGGGAACGTTCATGAAATACAACGGTGAGGCAAACACAACACCATCACACTTTATCAACTGGTCATACAGCTCCTGAAACATATCCTCAATAACGCAGCGACCCAATTTTTCACACTCGCCACAGCCTGTACATGGTTTGATATCCAGTTTATCCACTCGATGCTTCTTTACTTCTGCTCCACCCGAGCGGAGTCCCTCTATGACCTCATCGAGCAGTTTCTCTGAATTACCATTTTTTCTGGGACTTGCTGCCAGAGCAATAACTAACATATTTCATTAATCTTTTTTAAATTTTGTGCCTTACCTAAACTTTTCATAAATTTTACCGCAGAGGTCGCTGAGATAAAACGATAATAATAGTGTGTAATTTTTTCGGCGTTAAAATCATTGATATAAGCTTTTTCAATTTTATTTATGCTTTCCTCTGTGTACTCTGCGTTCTCTGCGGTAAAGAAATTTTTCTGTGAATAAAACAGGTTAATCATTTTACCTTAAGCCGCTTTATTCTGTTAATGGCTGCTGCCAATTCATAAGCGCGAAAACCGGCAAGATCACCCATGCACCTATTAGACAACGTGTCCAGCCCAACAGTTTCAATACGGGTCATCACCTTATCTACCGCATCTTTTAGGGAATTCGACCCATCCATAAGCCGATAAACAAGAGCTATACCTCGCGATATTCCTCGTGCCTGCGACTGTTTTATTAACTGGGTTACTTTAGAAACATCGATAAACTCTTCGCCGTATTGAACATAACCGCTTCCGTGGTGTTTTAATGTCCCTGTTTGCTTTATTTTAAGAGGGTCAAGGCTGTGAGTAAGCGGACATCTTCCTTTCGGCCGCGAAAAATGGCCGTTATTTTCACTGACACGTCCGGTCGGATTCTCACGTGCGATTCTTTTTGCTTCAGCGGTTACTGAGAACGGTTTGAAGTTTTTCATGGCAATTATAGTATCAGCGCAATCGAAGTAATCACCCGAACCGCTCCCAATCAGCACAGTGGAAACATTCAGTTCATCCCTGATGACCGGCAAGATATCAACAAGAGGAGTCGCCGGTTCTTCTTCTTTCGGAACAAGAGCCTGCATCCTCGCATCTCTCGTTATCAGGTTTGCAGCAGAAGTATCCTCGTCAATTAACAGAAGCGATGTATCAAACTCCAGCGCTTCCATGATGTTCGAGGTCTGCGACTCAAGCGCTGAGGCACACTCACTGCTGAAATTTTCGGTATCGATATTTTTTGACGTATTAGCTACGAAAGGTGAAATATCGACACGCTCTATACGCCGCCCCTCTTCGGCACAAATACCCACTGCATCGTTGACTGTGACCACAAGTTCCCTATCGTCCCCCGGAATGTGATTATAGATTCCTAATTCAAGAGCCCGGAGTAGTGTTGATTTTCCATGCGACTTGCCGCCGGTAATTAGTGTAATACCTGCCGGGATTCCCATCCCGCGAACTTTGCCTCGGTTGGGTAGGTCAAATGTAACCGCCAGTTCATCTGGTGTTTCAAATAACACAATATCATCCGGGTCAAGAGTTCTCAATTCATGGAAGCTCCTGTTTACCAATGCGCTTCCATCGGCAATAAAAGCGACAAGTCCCCGTTCTCCGAGCATATTCCTGAGCGCATCTGCATCTTCATTGTGCTCGAACCAGCGAACAAGCATATCATTGTCAATATTCTTGAAAAACAGGCTATTGCGAATAATTCCCGGAATACATTTCATAAAAAACTCAACCACTTTTGAACCCGGAATCTTACCATTTATTATGGGAAGTTCAACTATGAAACGGATTTCCAGAAACTCATTTCCAACAACTACTGCACTGGTTTCAAGAATTTCTTTGTTAGGAGTATCGATAGCAATACGTCCCCCTCTGCCTCCGGGTATCTTAAGAGAAAAGAGTGGAGCATTTGTCCCGAAACTCCTGGAAAGAAAATCTCTTGCGGCTATTTCACGACTTATGCCTGCAAACACATTTTTCGGGAATCCTGTGTTTTTCATTGGAACTCTCACTCTCAAACGCGATACACGATTTGAGGGGTCATCCGGCACATAATCGATAATCAAGCTGAAATCACCGTAATCATAAGTATCTGCAATCTTTTTGTATTCCCTGCTCATTTTTCCGTCAAGGGAATTAAGAATCTCGTCCAGTTGTTTCAGTTTTTTTTCCATTTATTTTTAACTGGTTAAAAGTTTCAGGTTGTAATAATAGTCCGTTGTCAGTTGTCATATTTCAAAATTGGGTAATAAAAATCGAGAATTGTGTATTTATTTTTTCCTTATCCCTTATGCTTTATGTCTTCTCTTTTTTACATGATTCCGATCATACCAGAACCGGCCGGAAGTTCTAGCCTCAGACCGCTTTTTCTGCTGTATTTCCAGTCTCTGTATTTATTACCGTCAAGTGTAACGCGCTTGGGTTTTGAAGTGAACTTCAGCCAAAGCTCTGTTTGCTCTGATGCCGAATATCCAATCGTCATTATCGTACTATCTCTGATAACGAGCGATATCGGTTTCTCAGAGCTGAAAAGCTTTTCGCCTTCCACTTCAAGATTTGTCGCTCGTATAGCTATATATCCTTCCGGTCTCAACGAGTACACAAGAGCATCGGTCGTAATCATTCCTTCGGTAAATGCTTTCCCCGCAGTTGCTCCATTAGAGGTATTGATATAATATTCGGCGCCGTTGATGCTTATTACAGCATGGTCGCTATAATTTTTCTCATTCAAATTCGCCATGAGCGTTGAGTCTGTAGAAAGCACGTTAACAAACGTCGTTTCTCTTGTGTTACCGTTAAGTTCAGCGGTTAACTGGAGGAATCCCCTTGATTTCATTGTGATCGCGTTTTCGCTGCCGAATTCGGTTATGGTTAACGGACGTTTCATAATCTTCGGAGTAGAGCCTTCTGTCAGGGTTCGAATAGTCAATGTTCCTGCAGGACGTGTTATATGCGCGTCATTTCCGCTGACTGTTATATCTTCCTTCATAGGCGCATGAAAGCGAAGTTCGACTGTGTTCACTGAAGTTGTGCCAAGTATTTCATCTATAAGAACAACCGTTCGCGGTTCAATATAAAGGGCGCTTCTCCGGAGATATTCAAGAGTATCCTTATAAATCCGTTCGAGACGGCCGGAAACAAAAGCGCCGCCATCGAATGTAGTAAAATCAGTAATGGACGCATAATCTTTCCAAGCGGAAACATCGCGTAAGAGGTCACCGGCACGCTGACTTTCGGGATTGCCGTTTACGAGTATACAATTATGCCCGCCCGGCTGAATGACCAGTTTCTGGTACCATGGATCGTTATAATAACCGCTCTTGCCCATCTCTCCCAGGAACTCTTCAC
>JABHYP010000693.1 GCA_018656855.1 Candidatus Latescibacterota bacterium
CGATACGCCTGAGGCTGTAATTCTCTGTGGATTCGACCGAATAAAGCGTGAAATCGCAAGACGCGCTCTTGAAAAACTTGTTGCCGACGGCCGCATCCACCCGGCGCGTATCGAAGAAGTTGTAGAAAAATCCCGTAACGAGGTTGAGGCTTCGTTCGTGGAACTCGGTGAGAATGCGGCAATGGAATGTAAGGTGTACAATCTTCATCCCAAGCTTATAGAGCTTCTGGGGCGTCTCAACTACCGGACAAGCTACGGTCAGAATGTATTGAATCATTCAATGGAGGTTTCCACTTTTGCCGGCCTGATCGCAACGGAGCTTGATATGGACGCACAGATTGCCCGTCGCGCCGGAATGCTGCATGACATCGGCAAATCCCTTGATCACGATATGGAAGGGACGCATACCGAAATTGGTTTGATGCTGGCGAAAAAGTACAATGAAAATGAGGTGGTTCTTGATGCTATAGCGTCTCTGCACGAGGAATGTGATGCACAATTCCTAATTTCGGCTATTGTGCAGACAGCGGATACAATCTCGTGCGCGCGCCCCGGTGCACGTCGTGAGGATCTTGAATCCTATGTGAAGCGGCTCGAACGTCTCGAGGAGCTTGCGGATTCTTTCGAGGGTGTTGAAAAAACCTATGCCATACAGGCCGGACGCGAAATCAGAGTCATGGTCAACACCGACATTGTGGATGATGCTCAGTGCGATCAACTCTCCTACGACATAGCCGAGAAAATTGAACAGGATCTTGATTATCCCGGACAGATCAAAGTAACCGTGATTAGAGAAAGGCGTGCGGTACAGTACGCTCGATAGGAGGCTTGGTGAAGGTACTTTTTGTCGGTGATGTTTTCGGTCGACCCGGAAGAGGTGCGGCTTCGAAATTTATACCGAAACTTGCTCAGGAACATAATATTGATATGTGTATCTGCAACGGCGAGAATGCAGCCGGCGGATTCGGGCTCACAGAGAATTGTGCAAGTAAGCTGTTTTCTTATGGCATTGATGTTATAACCTCAGGAAATCATATATGGGACAGGAAGGAAACGGAAAGCCTCCTTATTAATACACCACAAGTGCTGAGGCCTGCCAACTATCCTCCCGGTGTATCCGGGAATGGTGATATAATTTTTGAGACTACAAACGGCGTGAAGATAGGTGTTATAAATCTACAGGGACGTGTTTTCATGCCGCCGATTGATTGTCCGTTCCGTACCGCAGACAGGATCATAGAACGTCTCAATGAGGAAACACATGTTATCATTGTCGATTTTCATGCGGAGGCAACTTCGGAAAAAATGGCTCTCGGATGGTATCTTGACGGCAGGGTGAGCGCTGTTCTGGGAACGCATACCCATGTCATGACAGCTGATGAAAAAATTCTGCCGGGAGGAACAGCATATATAACCGATGTCGGCATGACAGGACCTCATAAATCGATTATCGGTGTCCAGATAGATCAATCCTTCAGGCGAATTATCAAACAACTCCCCACACGTTTTTCCCCGGCAGAGGAAGATATTATGTTTTCCGCAGTCCTTATGGAAATCGATACATCTTCCGGCAAAGCCATGTCAATTGAACGTATTTTTGAGAAGAAACCATAGGTTTTTATTGAAACCATAGGTTTCTGAGAAAAAATATGAATGAACAGGATACTACAGGTAACGGTCGCTTTTTAGAAAGCATCAAAGATGCTGGCAATAAGGGAAAAATAACCCGTTTAACTGTATCCGAGTTTACCCGCCTCATTAAAGAGCTTATCGAAGACACTTTCCCCTCCGTTGCTGTAGAAGGGGAAATATCAAATTATACCCACCACTCCTCCGGTCACCGATACTTCACACTCAAGGACGAAAACAGCCAGCTCAGGTGCGTCATGTTCAAATGGCAGGCTCAGGGACTTGACTTCAATCCTGAAGAAGGCATGAAAGTGCTTGCTATCGGGAATGCCACTGTTTATGAACGCAGCGGGCAGTATCAGCTTAACGTATTAC
>JABHYP010000070.1 GCA_018656855.1 Candidatus Latescibacterota bacterium
CCAGGCCTCTGGGCACGGATCTGACCTATTACCTGGAAGCTTATGCATCGGGACTTACTTTTCGATTGCCATCGAACCAGAAGGAATATTACACGCTTCAGGTTGCAGCACACAAGCCCGGTGATGTGGGTGGTGACGGCAAGGTAGATATCTCCGATGTGCTGGACCTGCTCGATGTTCTCGTGAGTTCCTCGGGTACGCCGCAATCGGATGTGGACGGGGATGGCAAGACGAATATCAAGGACATTTTGAAACTGCTGATAATTCTGAGGTCAAATTGAGTTATAATTTACTGTCTCTTCCAAAGGGTATCTTATGTCCAGCACAGAAGTAGAGAAGAGAATTGAGGAAAGAAAATCATTTTCTGATGAAGTAGAGTGCCTGATCTCCGACGAATACCTCGATGCAAAGACGGTTGACATTTCAAACAGCGGTATCAGGATAGACTCTGCAAAGCCCCTGATATTTTTTTTGAGGCTGAATCTGAATGGTGGCACAATCGAGCGTGGGGCTAAAATCGTTTGGTCCAAATCCCAGGCAGATGGAAGTGTTTCATACGGTTTGGAGTTTATTGGCGATGATTGTATGAACTACTGATAGTTAACTTTACTGTGTATCGTCAGAGTAAGTGGGACAGTGAACTGCCCCCCCGGGAATAAATCCAGTCAATATCAAAGCCATTCACGCTGCCACCACCTGAATTATCTCAAACAAATCTTGTGGCATACCCCGCAATTTAGTTTGAAAAAAGTCTCGTCGGCCTCGCCATTTGTTTTTAATTCTGTAGGCTCAATAGGTTAATTTCCCTGTAAAGTAATTAACAACCATAAGCTGGCGTCTCTTAGCCACTCTCCCCCGATATTATGTCCTTTAAGAGGCAAATGAATCATTTCCTTTTTCCCTCTCAGGTTATTATAGGCTGAGTAGACGGCAGTAGGCGGGCAGGTATTATCCAGAAATCCCACTCTCATCTGCACGGGAATATTTATCAGTGAGGCTGCCAGAGCTACGTCATAATAGCTTAATGCCTGAATTTCTTTTTCCCCGTCTCCCTGCTCAAGCAGACCATAGGTATGCCTGCCATAAAGAGGGCCTGTAATGTCGCACATTGCGGGAACGGCTAAAGAGGCTGCTTTAATCCTTTTGTCCAGAGCAGGAGTTATCAGGCTCAGAAAACCTCCTTGGCTACCACCGCATATGCCTATTTTAGAAGAATCGACTTTATCGCACGTATGCAGAAAATCCACCGCACGAATGCAGTCCTGAATCACCCTATAGTGATAATATCTGTGTGGATCTTTCTTATTGAAGAAAAAATAATCGTCACCTTTAAAGATATTTGCCCTGAGACCTTGGTAATATTTTATTTCTTTGTCAGGATCAATTCCGTGAACATTTATCGAAAGAACCGCCAATCCTGCTCTGGTAAATACAGTTGCTTTGGATGTCGGTCTCACACCTGCTCCGGGAACAAAAAGCACAGCGGGAAATGTACCCTTGCCCTCCGGTACGGTAAACCAACCGTGAACCCTGCCTCCTCCGGTACTGGCCAGACTGATTTTGTAAATTTTATAACCATCAGGCAGAGTCGAATCGTGTACAGGTTCAACAATCGGATCCATTGGAATCCTGATTAATTCTGCTTTTGCCGATCTCCAGAAACGGTCAAAATCTTTCGGAGGTGAGCCAGTGGGCCGTATGGCATTCACCTGCACTCCCACGCAGGAAGTTGCACGCACAGTATCGGGGCCGTTGAACATCATTACATCGCAACGTAGAAATCCTGGCTCATCCATTGCTCCCGTTACTTTCATAGTTCCGTTGGAAGGAAATGGTGCGGTTACCTCTTTTATTGTAGTTGCGCAATCCTGGCTTATCCTGTAGTGAATATAGGTGCAATTCTCACGCCCGTCTTCCCATGTTCCAGATATGTCGAACGTTACCTGTTCCCCCAGAGCGCAAAGAAAATTTGTCTTATCCGGTTTTATTTCCAGAAGACCAGCTTCTGCGCCAACTGGCAGGCCGCTAATCATAATTAAAAGGAATAGTATTCCGATGTTGGTTTTCATTACAGATCCTTCTATCTAAGAATAATATGGAAAAGTGTTTTCTTTTGATGAGAATCTAATAGCAATTTCAGGCTTATTGAATTGTTATTGGAGAAAAAACAATTCAATATTGTTACTACCATAAAATATCCGTTCTCATCATCAGTATCAATGATCGATATGGGTCTGAGCCGGAAATAGAATAACTTCCCACCGCTCAACCGCAAAACAGGATTCTACGACAGCCACCGCTTGAATCTGCTCAATCAACTTCTGTGGTATATCACACAGAAAAGTTTTATATCGTCACGTATGCCCCGCCATTGAAAACAACGTTGTTTTCAATAGCTAGTGGATTGAGTCGAATCTGCCGCTGTAGCCCAATCTCCTCCGCTTTACCACACGCTATCACCCTCATATCCTCACTGTACTGAACGATCTCCGATTTATCCATGTCGACCTGTGACCAAGGCTTGATCATTGGGTAAGGCGCAGTACTGCTCTGATTTTTTATTCAGGGGCGATCCGTGGTAGCAAATTAAAGCACTTGAGTTGTCTCAATTTATAGGATACCGTTCTTGTGGGGCAGGTTACGGGTAACTACATTATCCTTTATTTGTTGATGAGATTCTGCTCATTGCCCCAAAGTTAATTACCATTGCCTATTATATTTTTCAATGCGGCCAGCCATAGAGTAAGGAGTCGATCATGTCAGGTATCAATGAATCAAAGTTAGATGGAAATGATAAAAATAATGAACGATTATATTCTAGGCAAAAGTTCATCAGGGCGCTAGGATTGGGAACGTCCGCCACTTTACTTCAGAAATCCCTGTTTGCCGCTTACGGCAATGGGAATGCCAAAAAGAAACCAAACATTCTATTTATTGCCGTAGATGACCTTCGCCCGCAACTAGGCTGCTACGGACACACTCAGATGATATCGCCTAATATAGATCGTCTTGCGGCTCAGTCAGTGGTATTTACCCGCTCTTTCTGTAATATACCAGTTTGTGGCGCATCGCGGGCCAGCGTGCTTTCCGGCGTACGTCCAACTCGCAACAGGTTTATAGATTGGTACTCACGGGTGGATGAAGATTTGCCCGGCGCATTGACCCTGCCGAAACATCTTAAACAAAATGGTTATTATACTGCCTCCATAGGCAAGGTATACCACGACTCTGATGATGATATAACCAGCTGGAATGAAGCGCCATTTCGCCTTGAAGAATCCAGGTACTTAACTAAAGAGAATATTGAAATTTTCAAGTCAAATCTTCAGGCTGCCCAAGGTCGGCGAGGTCCGGCTTATGAGGCTGCCGATGCAGATGACAACGAATACGCGGATGGTTTATATGCCGAGAAAGCTATCTCATCTCTTCAACGGCTAAAACAGAAGGATCAGCCTTTTTTCCTGTCTGTAGGCTTTACGCGTCCGCATCTGCCGTTTAATGCGCCAGAAAAATACTGGAACTTATACCGAAGGGAATATCTCAATCTGGCGGACAATACAGTCCGTCCCAAGGGAGTTCCCGATGCTGCGCTGCACAATTGGAGCGAACTTCGTAAATATGCAGACATACCACAGACAGGACCTTTATCTGATGGTATGGCGTTAACTCTGATCCACGGATATTATGCCTCAGTGAGTTATATAGATGCTCAGGTTGGCCGATTGCTTAATGAACTCGAACGGTTAAATCTGGATGATAACACTATTGTTGTTCTTTGGGGAGATCACGGCTGGCAACTCGGTGATCACGGTATGTGGTGCAAACACAGCAATTTTCAAACATCGCTCCAAGCTCCGTTGATTATAAAAGCACCCGGTATCAATGGTGGTAAAAAGACAAGCGGACTGACAGAATTTGTAGACATCTATCCATCTCTCTGCGAACTCTGTGGCCTGGAATTGCCTGATCATATCGAGGGCGCGAGTTTCGTCCCTTTGTTAAAAGATCCTAACAAGCCATGGAAAGAGTCCGTTTTTAGCCGGTATCACAATGGGGACTCAATCAGAACTGATCGTTATCTTTATACTGAGTGGACCAACGATGAGAAAGAGATTTACGCCCGGATGCTGTACGATCACAACTCGGATCCGACAGAGAATATTAATATCTCCGAACGGCCGGAAAATTCTAAAGTTGTAGAGAAACTCTCCAGAATGCTCAGAGAAGGCTGGCGCGCAACGTGCAGCAGTAATTAATACCCAAGATTTGAGATTCGTGGTTTGAATTGAATAGCCTTCTTGGTTCCGGCTTGCCTGGCTTAGGTATAGTATTAGGAATCAGGCAGCAGGTGGAGTCGAGAAAAATCTATTTCTGGAGATTACATAATGTTAAGAGCAAAAAATACCTGTTTATTATTATCTGTTTTCATTGCAGTGTTCATTTCAGCCACGGTTTCATATGCTGAGATTAAAATATTTGAGAAGCGAGAAATAGCAAAAAAGCTGAAATATGCAACAGGAATTGAATTTGCCGTTATTCCGGCCGGTAGCTTCCGGATGGGAAGCAATAATGGAGATAACGATGAGAAACCGGTGCATACTGTTACGCTTGATGCCTTTCTGATGAGTGTAACAGAGATAACCCAGGCTCAGTACGGCGCAGTGATGGGAGAGAACTCTTCTCATTTTAGTGGAGATAACCGGCCTGTAGATAATGTAACCTGGCACAATGCGATTGATTTTTGCCGTAAGCTAAGTCAAAGCACAGGATATATTTTTCGTCTTCCCAGAGAGGCCGAATGGGAGTATGCCTGCCGGGCTGGTACGACAACAAATTATTACACAGGTGACAGCAAAGACGCAATGAGCCGGGCTGGCTGGTGGGATGGAAACAGTAACGAGATGACCCACGCAGTAGGCCAAAAAGAACCTAATGCCTGGGGCTTGTATGATATGCACGGTAATGTCTGGGAGTGGTGTAATGATTGGTTCGACAGTGATTATTATAGCAGCAGCCCGGACATCAACCCGACCGGGCCGGATTCAGGCTCCCGCCGTGTTTTGCGTGGCGGCTGTTGGCATCATTATTTTATCCACTGTCGATCTGCCTATCGCAGCCTCAGTAATCCTGACGACAGCTACCGTGTAGGGTTTCGGGTTGTATTCGGCGGTTATTCGCCTCAGATTCAAAGTGATTTTAAATAGCCTGTTTTTCAATGGGGAGAATGTTTTTTGACAGCCTGCTGTATAACCGACATTACCCATATCAAAATTGAAAAGCAAAAAATGGATTCGTTTTTTGATTCTGTGTCGATTTTATCATACTTCCCAGCTTTCATCAAGAGATTCCCAGTGTTTCTACACTAAATTCTCTCTTATCACCGTCA
>JABHYP010000694.1 GCA_018656855.1 Candidatus Latescibacterota bacterium
AACCACCGCCAGGACCGCGTACACTACTTACTAATTCTTTTTTACGTAATTTAGAAAATAGTTGCTCTAGATACGATAACGATATTCCCTGACGCTCAGAAATATCAGCATCCCCGGCTGAGACAATTCAGCAAGGAAAACTATCGGGAACTGCTCTGGCACATGCTTCTGAGGGGAACGGATACGTTTTACATGTGGTGCGGACGGAAAGAGTATCCCGATGAGGTGAGGCTGGTTCACGAAGTCTATGCTGCCGCCCAGCAGTACGGCGAATTTCTTGAAAACGGGACACCGGTTACCTTTGACGTTCCCGAAAAGCCGGGGACTATCATCTCTGGTTTGAGGCTCGACAATCGGGTGCTCGTAAGGCGCACGGATTTTGGTACATCACCCAAACACGTGGTGTTGAAGATAGGAAACAAGAAACTTTCTGTTAAACCCATGCCAGGTGAGTGCCAGATTTTACGTTTGAATAAACCGTATTGAAAAAGCTGCTCGTTATGTAGGATCATTGCCGTGTCAAAGGAAGAATGCAGAATATCAAAGTATAAAAGGAAAAATAAGAAATTTGGAATTATGAATCTGAAATTTTGAATATATTTTTCGAAGAAAAAAGAATGAGGCTGCCTTTTTAAAGTACCCTAAATAATTTTAGATGGCCAATATGTGCCATAAATTAAAGGGTTTTTTTACATGGTCGTAAAACACTACAATTTTTATTCGAAAGTAAGGCAGCCTCACAAAAAAATATAAAGAAATTTAGTGAAAAAGCAACAGTTTTTTTATGCACTGTTAAAAAATTTTAACATAATGATTATAAAACGTTTATGACATATCAATCCTGTATATATCATGTATTTCAAGAGGCAGAGCATCGAACCTCAACCAGCCGTTTGAATAGTCAAATGCAACCTTTTTGCCGGCAGGTATGAGGGTAACACTCTTCGGTCTTTTCGGAAGTTTTGTGCGGATCCCGATGTCATGCACCGTGATGAAATCCTGAGCCTGCGGCGTTCCGGTATCACGCTTGTCGCCTGAATAGTTGATGAGGTGAATGAACCGTTCGTTTTCGCTCCGGTTATAAAACATCTCAACATTTATCGGTGTGTTTTCACAAACGATCAGCCTCGATGTTTCAGGATATACAAGGTTCAACGCCCATGCTGCGATTTTTCTCATGTTCGGTGTGGCCTTTTCGAAATAGCCTCCTAAAATATCCGATGCGCAATAGAGCGCTTTTCCCTTCCCATACGTATTAATCGTAATTCCGGGACAATCGGTTTTCACGTCAGGCGGCCCGCTCTTTTCGCCCTGGTACGGTGGAACGAGGTCAAGGATTTTCCGTGCAGTTGTCGTCTCTATGCGCGTATAGCCACCACCTGCCTCGACATCCATAGCCGGTACGTTGAAAGACGAAAGTTCCGGCGTGACCCTCAGGTAACAGTTAGAAACATCAGGAGAACTTAGATACCGTATTCCGAGGACATCCCCAAGCGCAAAATCCCTGAGTTTGTTATTATCTGTATCACGTATCCCTGTGGCATGTGTTGCTATCAGAGCGCCGCCGTTCCGTACAAACTGTTTCACTGCCGCTGTCTCTCTGTCATTCAGTATTCGCTGATCGGACAGGATCACCGCTCTGTACTCCTCAAGCGTATCCACGAACACCTCGCTGTTGAGTATTCCCATCTGAACATGTTCCTCGATGAGAGCTTTGTGTGCGCCGGTTACAGAGTAATAAGCCGGAGTGAATGTCCAGGTAGTCTTGGGTTTCAGGGGGGATTTTGTCCAGATAGAATCAGCGGAATGCAGAACCGCCACTTCCTTCACCGGACGGCTTCTCTTGATGATAGGTTCGAGCGCTTTATATCTCCTGTTTACCGCTCCGAAAATGTCATACACCGGAGGGTCCGGATTGCCCGAAGGATACGGTATATCCGAAAGATAATTAGCTCCGCCCGCGGCAATAAGTATACCGCATTCCTGCATGAACGCTTCCGGTTCGCGGAGCGCCCAGTCCATCCAGTTGTTTCCGCGGGTATTCATGCAGCTGAAGGGGACATCCGGCAGTGTGTAGAGATATCGAGCCTCGAGAGAAAAATTCCACGCAAAATTGCCTACCTGCGGCGTAGGAGTATCCCAGGTAACATGGGGCACGTACCACGGCGGGGTAACCGGGTAT
>JABHYP010000695.1 GCA_018656855.1 Candidatus Latescibacterota bacterium
GGGGATGATGTCAGGAACGAAGTGGCGAAACTTCTTGAGCTTGGCAAAGACGGCGGATACATTCTCGCGCCGGCTCATTCGGTCGAGAGTGATGTGCCTCTCGATAATATACTTGCCTTTATAAATATGGCGAAAGAACAATCCGCATTTCTGCATTGAGGCTAAAGCATGAAAGAATCAATAATCTGCATCCATTGCGGCAAAAGTTTCAGCGCACAGATGCGCCAGTGTCCTTTCTGCGGCAGCGAACACATCAAGGAATCAATTAAGGAAAACCCGGTATGTCCGCGCTGCGGCATAATACTTGAACATTATGACTATCGTGGAAATGATATTGATTTGTGTCCTGAATGTTCCGGCCTCTGGCTTGACAATCGTGAATTTAAGAAGCTGACATCCGAACGTGATGTATTTAAAGACGATTCCCTACCCTATGAATATATAAAAAAACCGTTGCCGCACGAAGATACATACCTGAAATGTCCAATGTGTGAAACGCTCATGGTAAGGAGAAACTTCCGCAAAATCTCCGGTATCTTAATCGACGTTTGCCGTGACCACGGTATATGGCTCGATGCCGGGGAACTCGAACAGATACGATGCTTCATTGCGAACGGCGGCCTGGCCGAACATCATGATAAGGAAATTTTCATGAACCGGGAGGCAATAGAATCGCTTGACACCAGGCTAAACGATGCCGAATTCATGCAAAAACTGCTGCATCACTGGAATTTCAAGAGATGGATGTTTTCCAGGTAAAAAGCATATAACATGGATTTTTCATAAATTCGAAAATATTTCCTATAAAAAGTCAGAACCATAATTAACGAGATCAACAGGATTACCTCGATTGAAAGAAAATCACCCCACTTTTTAAAGCCTCTTTGGTGACAAACATCACATTAAACTTGTCAGAATTATTTTATCTTTGCTGTGAGGCTCAATAAAACTTTACTAAGTTGTTCTTTTTATAAATAAAGTGACATATTCGGCTTAAATCAGGCACTGCCATTTCGAGGCGCAGCCGAAGCAATCCCCTCTCTTAGATTGCTTCGCGCACTCCGTTCACTCGCAATGACATGTAGTAATTACTTACAATATTCATGAAACTGTGTTCTTAGGAGGAACCTCACATGCATCACATTAAACTTTTACTCTTTATTGCAGTCACATCAGCGCTTATGGCAGGCTGTACCGATGACAGTTCCACTTCACCGGGTGATTCAAATGACACTGCCAAAGGCACATTAAAAGTATTATTAACCGATTCGCCGGGCGAATATGACGAAGTGAATATTACTTTCTCAGAAGTTTCAGTGCATTACAGCGGGGAATCCGCTGAAGATGAAGAAATCCAAGATGAATCAGAAGAAAATTCGACCACGCAGAAAATTGCCGGTGAGTGGATAATCGTTACCGATGAAACTCAAACATTTGATTTACTGACACTCAGCAATGGCGTCACAGCCCTGCTTGGCGAGCAGGAAATGGATGAGGGACACTATACACAAATCAGGCTGGCTATTACCGAGGCTGAGGTTGTTGTCGATACCGTTTCGTATTCTCTTTCTATTCCGAGCGAGACTCTCAAATTTGTTTCCGGATTTGATATTATTCCTGGGATTGAGACCGAGTTAATAGTTGACTTTGACGCCGCACGATCAATTCATACGACCGGTAAAAAAGCTGACTACAAGATGAAACCCACTATACGGATTATCAACAAAGCTCAATGCGGATCTATCGCAGGTACAGTTATCAACTACGAAAACCTGCCGATTGCTTACGCTATTGCAGGCGACGATACTCTGACATCCTCATATGTTAACGAGAATAACGGCAAGTTTACACTCAGCTTCCTGCCTGAGGGGAGTTATACCGTATCGGCTGCCGATACACTTAAACAATCATATTCAATCGAGGGAGTCGCTGTTACACTCGCTACAAAAACAGATATCGGGGATATTACACTTGAATAGGGTTTTATTTTAACATTGTCTTGAAAAAAAATCCGCTAAAACAGCTTCAGCGGATTTTTTATTTGAAGAACAAGAATTTTTCTTTAATTTAATATGAAAATACCGCATATACTCATATAACCGCGGAGAAAAGAAGCATAAAAGGATTGATTTATTAATCTCCGATTTTATCTTCTTACTAAAGAATATAAATGTTTTTACATCTACATAAAAACTGAAGTATTTATTCATGTAATTGTACATAAACTATTTCTGTCTCCTGGATTCAGATACCTGAATTCCGATATTAATAGAAAAAGAGTATCGCCTGGTGAGTAAATAAAATTGACACTGGCAGCGATTTTTATTAGATTTCAACTAAAGAAGCCAACGTAGCTCAGGTGGTAGAGCAGCTCACTCGTAATGAGCAGGTCGTCCGTTCAAATCGGATCGTTGGCTCCATTATCCCGCAATAAGTTACGAGGATTTACGTTTCTCTGATATTCCCGAACTACCCACAAAATACCCACTTATTTTCTTAGTTAGTCTTTTTTCAAACTGTTTAATTGCGTTTGTTTTATGCCCTCTTGCAAGGTGAGCATACCGTAAAGTCATAGTGAGTGTAGCATGACCAAGCAACTCTTGTAAGGATTTTATGTCACCTGTTGCCATGATAAAATTGCTCGCGAACGTGTGTCGATTATCTCTAAAAGTGTAATCGCTTATTTTTGCTCGTGATAGAGCAGAAGCAAATGACTTTTTTATATCTTTGAATGGCCTGCCCGTGTTATCATGAAAAACAAAAGGCACGTCAACACGTGTTCTTAAATTTCTGAGCGTATTTGATAATTCATCTGTGATTGGAATTTCTCTGCGCTCTCGATCCTTTGTAATAGATCCATCCAGTTTAATAATCCGATTCTCAAGATCAATGTGTTCCCAGCGAAGTTTTAGTATTTCCCCTTTTCGCATCCCCGTGTTAATTGCCATGATTACAATTGGTTTTATGTGGCCATCACAGGAAGCGATTAGCCTCTCACACTCTTTTGGGGACAGATAACGCAAACGTTGATTGTCAAGTTTAAATAGTTTTACCAATTTTACTTGTTCTCTCGCTGTAGCGGCCACTTTATTGTATTCATATGCCTTCGTAAATATATTTTTGAGAACTGCTAATAATCGATTAATTGTAGCCGGTTTATTACCTCTGTCATGTAACCTTTCTGACTGCCATTGCTCAAGCAGCTTTATCGTGAAACTATTCAGGGGAATGTTTCCAAAATCATCGACAAGCTGTTTAACTGCCCGTTCCGTACGATCATATGCTCGGTGCCGACCTTTTGCCCATTTGAGATATTCAGGAGCAAACTCACGTAGAGTGATTTTAGAAACCCTCTGTGTTTCAGGTTTTACGCCATCAAGGACTTCCTTTTTACGGCGGATCAGGAGCGCTTCAGCATCGCGCTTTCTTATGCTGTGCGATGATTCTTCCCGGAGTTTACCTGAAGCATCACGATACCGGATAGACCAGTACGTTGATCCCCTTTGTCGACGTATACCTCTCATGGATTAAAGACCTTATGTTTGGATGCCCATTTTATAAGTTCACTTTTTTTAAACCGGATATGCCCACCAATTCGATACCTGGGGATATCCAATTTTTCTTGATTATTTTCAAGCCACCGCATTTTAACTCCAAGAAGCCTCGCAGCATCCTCTTTGCTCAAAAAACACTCATCATCTGACTCTTTTAGTTTTAAAAGAGGTTTGATTACCGTTATGACTTTTTCGGTAATAATATTTAAATCATCTTCTTCAAATGTTGCTTTCACAACATACCTCAATTAAAAACATAAAAGTTAAAATAAAAACAATCAACCTATTTTCTATAAAAGGAATAATATTATATTTCTAAGCATAGTATTTTCTATTTGTTACAAATCACTGAAAGCAAAATACTTTTCCATATTTCACCTCACATTTCAACCTTTCGCCTTTTTTCCATCTTGCCATTGTTTTATTCCTGTTTTTACAGTAGTCCTTTTCGGCATAAATGCGTTTTAAGAGCGTTTCTCTGATCAAGGCATACAAAACCACTACCTGAATGTGCTGTTTCTCCCCTGATTTTCATAACGAAGATTAGTATTTCATGAATACTTTTTCCATGTTGAAAAGTATAAAAAATAATTTCCTTTAAAAGACCTCTATCAATGGACCATTAAATGCTTGGATCGGGTGCGCTCGGTGCGCACAAAAAAGCATGATGATAAAATATCTCTTTAAAAGACTAAAAAGATTAAAACCTTGCCCCGCCGGAAGACCCCTCCTATGGTATACTATAGAACACAGTCATTTTTGACTGTAATGGAGTAAAATTTATCAAAAAGTGTTATAATAATGTTATTATTAATCTTATCTACAATCTGCCCACAGTCATTTTTGACTGTAGGTAAATTCACTTTTTGTAATCCTGTCCTGTGGTCATATTGTTTTTTCCTTAATTTCTTCTTGAAATCCTTAGTGCCATAATCTTTCCAGCGATCAGAAATGCCATATTTCGTGGATCTATATAGATTTCCTGGAACATAAACATCGAGAAAACCCAACTCGATCAGGTGATCGAGTGATCTCTTAAAAGTTGCACTACATAGTCCATAGCCTTCAGCCTCTGCATAGGTGAAAACCAAGTCTCCATTGTTTTTGATCGTTCCGGACTGAACGTGCATTTTTCTGGCTTCTTTCGTTCCCACCACCCTACACTTTAATCTGAATATCTCGTAAACACGTATATCAGTTCCTGTCAGTCTCCAGTAAGCAGACGCCTCGATTAAATCTCGCTTCTTAAAGACTCCGCTGGACTTTGGCAGTCGCCTGCTTTTACCGTTCACATCAAACCCTCCACAACCGCATCCACCAGCCCATCCAAACCAATATCATCATCAACATGAGATCGCATGAATAGATCGAGGGAATCCACATCAAAATAATAACTTCCCCTGACAACTGCAGGTGAGATCAAGCCTGCAGAAACAAAACTTCTTAAAGTTCTGGAAGAAATATCTAAATATCGTGCAGCCGACTTAGTTTTTAGCCAAGACACTTTTGACCCCTTAAAAAAACTTTTCCAGGTGCACAACCCAGAGCTTTTGCCCAACGTAACTGTTCCGGTTTTGATAACTTTTTACGATTATTAATCACACGTGAAACAGTTAGTTCATTGACACCAATTACTTTTGAAAAGTCAATTTGTGTTCTGAACTTTTCAATGATTCGTGCTTTTAAGACCGTATTCATAACTGACCTCCTATATGTGGGTGATATAATATGTATCATTTTGCTGTTAAAAATATTAACCCACCTTTTTATCAACTGTGTTAAAGATTTCCTCAATATTTATGATATTAATACTTTCCCAATTATGACAATCCACAATAAATTCTTCCAAATTAATATTATTAGTCATAACAACCCTTAGATTAGAGAATTTATCAACCTTACACTTACCAGAGTTGCTAATTTTAATATTTTGAGCCGAATATTCTGATGGTTTTATGGGGGAAGTTAAACATATTAAATATTTCCACTTTTTAAAAGATTCGATAGTGCTCTTACTTTGCATTGCGACCCAACTTTTGTAGTATATAGAAGCAATTTCTCGCATATGACCGGATATTATAAGTCTCTGGAAAAGCTCAATTCCATATAAGTCCCAGTGGCTAAAAATATTTTTTGTACCTTTCCCCTCAGCTGTTTTTAGACTTGGAAAAATATAACCCCTGTTTATCCAATCCTGAAGTCTTTCCCTGGGTATATCAAATATCCTGATAATATCAAATGTGGAAAAATCTTTCATAATAACCTCAAAAAGAGTGATATATATTATATATACCACACAATTAATATTAATATAATCGTGTGCCGGCGTCAAGAACTTTTTTCTTATATTTCTTAGGATGCTTTTTCAAGGATGTTTTTATCTTTTTGGATAGTAAAGAGGAAAAGGAGGCTGAAAAAAAAGTTGCTGTTTGTGGGGCTATAGCAGAAACAGTGTAAAGATAAATAAAAATATAAATGTGGCAAGTGAGATATTAAAACTTATATATAACGGTCCGATACTTCCGGTCTCTTTGATCGTGAGCTTTTTATATTTTTGTGCGTACCCGAAAACTCTGTAACGGAGTAGCCGGAAATTCATCGGAATACCCCGTTTATCAAGATACATCGCGATCATGACCCCGGTAATAATATTCCATGCGAGCGCAAGAAAAACAAGTATCGAGAAAGTCCTAACCAAGGTATAACTCCTTCTATTCGTCTACAAAAAGGTTTCTTCTTAAGTTTATACAAATCAAACGTCCATAATATTCACGCTTCTGAAATTATTAAATCATGCTATTACTCTCATTATTATCAGAATAATGTTGGGCGATACTAGAATTGAACTAGTGACTTCCTGCATGTCAAGCATGATATCAAAAAACTCATAAGTTATTAATTTACAACAAATACAGCGCAACCATATGCATTTACACCATTTACATTATTCCCATTATTCACATCATTCACATCATTCACATCATCATGCCTTTTATTCCAGCATTTATAGAGAAATTAGCAACAAATCGTCGGAATAATAGCAACAAACATATTATCGTTATTATATAATCTGCCAACTTTTTCTTCTTTTCATAAGGAGACAATGTTGATTTTTGTAATTCGAGACATTATCTTGAAACATTAGTAAATAGAACCTTTAATAATTTGTACTTTGTAAAGTAAAGAAAGATCTTAATTCCATGATTGCTAAATTACTTTTACTCTTCATTATGGTTCCATTGGTGGAGCTATTCCTTCTTATCGAGATTGGCAGCCAAATAGGCACTATCTCCACGCTGACGATCATCGTTTTAACCGGTATATTAGGCGCTTTTCTTGCTCGCCGTCAAGGCATCGGAGTATTAATTCAGATTCGTACCGAAATAGCTAACGGCAGGCTTCCTGCTACCCAGCTCGCTGATGGAATAATTATTCTGCTAGCAGGTGCAGTACTCATAACTCCAGGCGTATTAACCGATGCTTTGGGTTTTCTGTGTCTTATTCCAGCTTCTCGTAAAATAATCAAGAAAATGTTATGGCGTTGGCTTGAAAGTGCTATTCACGATGGTAGGATTGCTTTTAGAACACATAACGATAGCTTGTCTTGAAGAAGAGAGATTGTTTCAGGACTTGGAGGTTTTTTATATCATTTCTCCACTCATTGTCATCCCAACGGCCTTCTTCCATCAGAGTACCGTAACCAAGCTGTACAACAGTACCGGGTATCAGGGTGAATGAGGCAAGAAGGTCAACGAGTTGACGGTTGTTTTCCGTATTGCATTGATATATACCTCTGAGGAAGAAATATTTATTGAATTGATAAGTTGATCTCGTGTTGACAATGTTCACATCATACATCATCTCACCACCTGATGGATTTGTCATCTCGGAATGGTTGAAACTCACTGTTTGTTTGAATTTCTCTCCCGGTTCAAATTTAATAAAAGCGCCGTAATCAAGTGAATTACCCAAAAATGGATCGTCCGAATAGTAAATACTTTTTCCGTAATTATACCACCCATTGTAATTGAGCCATTTGAGTGGCTGCATACCACCTCCCACATGCCCGCGAGTCATGAGAAACTCTTTCCCTTCCCATTCTTCACGGTTTCTGCTGCTACTCAATCTGAACCAGCTGTTGCGGGTAAAATTGAGGTTGATCCCGAGATTTAAATTCATATCTTCGGCATTGTTTCTGTGTTCTTTGAAATAATTAAGGCTGGCTGAAGTCGAAATTCTTTCTATCCACGATAACCGTTCGATTTTCGGGTAAAGTTTAGGTGAGATATAGGTTCCGACATGCGTTATTCCAGTCCGGTTATAAAATGCAGTATCCATCCTGAAATCGTCTGTCATATTTTCAAATGTTGTACTGATACTAAGCGGTTTCGTTGAATATTGGTAATTTATACTGGAAGAATTTCCACCGTTTATTGCCTCTTTATTCGCTACGCGCGTAAGGCTTTGGAGTACAGAAAAATCAAGCTGGTGAACGTCCCTGAAACGATAGACACCATCCACTCCGGCGACATGATTGTAATCCGATTGAGTATCACGGCCCGTATAGATTCCGCCAATATAGCTGCCGTCACCAAGAGAATGTTTTCCGCGGGCGATCAGGAAATGCGGATTACCCAAAGTTGCGGCATCCGGATCGCTCCATGCATCTTCAGCCACAAGGATACCAAAAAGTGTCTTACCCTGGGTTCCGCTTACTTTTGTACTCCATTTAGGATCGGCAATACGTCGGGTATGAACGGCAGTGCGCATCACGTTGCCATTACCGTTTCCCGCGACATTAAACAGACTGTTGATTTCCATGAAATACGGTCTTTTTTCGCTGTAGAAAACCGGGTAACGCCTGTTAACATCCACTTGAAAAGCATCCGCTTCGACCTGACTGAAATCGGGATTGACCGTTGCATCTAATGTAACCGAAGAGTTCAGGCTCAATTTGATGTCACCGCCGATATCTTTCAGAGCGTTATTGTCAAAAGAGTTATATCCTGTCTGCTCGGAAGAATTATTATACGTCACATTGGGCAGTACTTCGATTTTTTTCACTGATTTCAGATTCTTTATCAATATCGGTGCCTGCATTGTAAGGAGATTGTCGCTCGGTTTCATTTCGGGCCAGGATCCCATAGTATTCAGTCGGTGTATTTTTCTTACAAAGGCCATACGCATCGGCTTGTCCGGAGAAACAGAGTACTGAATGCTCGATAGTGGGACACGTATTTCGATTTGGTAACCGTTATCATCGATCTTACCGGCGCTTTCCCATACCCAGTCCGAGGATGCATCGTTACCGTTGCCTCCAGTATCAAGGATATCGCCCTGGATTCCACTGGGATTGACACAGAATAAATAGGCGCGTTGACTGTTGCCAAGCGCATCGAAAGACACTGCAACAAAATCGTCATCGAACATGTTGTCACGGTTGGTTATGGAGGTCTTTATCTTTTCCGGCTCGCTATCATGGCAATAGAACGCAAAGTAGACGTTTTCATCGTCATACGTCATAAAAATGTCGGTTTTCAGCGGAAACGTTTCGCCGTATCTCGGTTGGAAAGTAATAAGGTCTTCATTGATAAAGATATCTTTCCAGGCCGGTTTCTCTATTACGCCATCGATGACTGGTGAAATTTCCGCTTTGACCGGAGTGAGAATCACATCCTGCGACGTTATCTCAATCGCCTGAGTTGTCGATAATGTGAATCCTAAACTGCACAAAACTATGGATAAAATCCCGAATCTTCTCATCTTAAAAAACCTCTTTCTTCACTTTTTCAAACATCGTTTCAATTGTGGACATCCTCTTTTTATAAAGTATGACGATGGTTAATTGAAGAATATTTCAATTATTTTTCGGTTTGCCTGGTAAGACGATGGCGGAGTATATATGGTTGTATAAAAAACACGCACAGTGATTTTGTAAGTGTTTAGAAATATCGATCAGATGCACATTGAATGATTCGCGAATAATTTGAGATGGTTACCCTCTTAGTAGCTTTTTCTCTTTACATGCAGGCGAGAGAAGGTTAGCTTAAAAAAATAACTGGAGGGACAATACGATGTGTTGGATTGCAAAAGAACACGACCCCGAATATCCGTTTGATCTGGTATCAATCAATTTTACTTTGGATTCTGATCATACTGCTTTGATAATTATCGACATGCAAAAAGATTACTTACAAATTGGAAGTGACGCCCCTCTTGGAAAGAAATATCCTAAGCTGGCACAATATTTCAACAATAGAATAATAGATGTTGTAATGCCTAACATAATTGCTCTGGTGAAAGCGTTTCAAAACAGGGGACTGAAGATAGCTTATACGAGAAACGGGTGTATGACTTCTTTAGGTGATGAAATGACAGACAGATTAAAAGCCCTGAGTAATCCTCCGAAAATGTGGCGGGGTACACAAACTTATGAAATCACACAAGAAATTTACCCAAGAAAAGAGGATTTAGTCATTGACAAATTAACTTCAGGAGCTTTTACATCTACACAGTTGGATCATGCTTTAAGAAATTATAACGTCACGGATGTAATTATTACTGGAGTGTACACCGATATGTGTGTTTTGGGATCAGCCAGGGTAGCATCTGAATTAGGATATAATACAATTATCTGTGAGGATTGCTGTGCAACATTGACACAGAGAGCGCATGATGAAGCACTTATAATTCATGCTAGAAGATTTGGAAGAGTATCAACAATGAAGGATATTGTTGGTGAATTGAAGTTAGCATAATTTTGGAACAATAGTTCAGTTTGTATGTCGTCAGAACATTCTGGACACATTGAGTAAAGTTTAAGGTATAGTTTTCAGGAATAGCAACTGTTTTTTCTATCCATATTTTACTCCTTATAATAAACTATCTTAAATTTATAACCTCATTTCTCACACTTCGCCTTGACTTCTCCCATGATTCAGCTAAATTAAACATAGATATATCAATTGAATTTTCAGTGGGATATTATACAACGTAAATAACTGTATATAGGTTCTTAGAACAGTTCTGTATAAGCCCTAGTTATCAGGTTATATTATGGTAGGTATTCATGAAAGAATGCCCATATTCTAAGCGCTTTGACAGCAGAAAAAGGACAAATCAAAATGATTAATAATGCCAGAAGCGTTTGTCATGCATGGGGCTTTTTCTGCCTGTTTCTTCTTACCTGTCCGGCCGCGGCAGAGAATGCAAAGCCTTCCTCAGGATCCACGAATATCGTGGTAAGGGAAATTCCATTTAAGGTCAACCAGGGAGTTGCAGTGGATGAGAACTATTTCTACGCGATCAGCAATACCAGGATTTCCAAGTGTGACAAAACCACAGGCAAGGTGATAGCAACATGGCAGGCGAACAAGAAAGATGAAGCATATAAACACTTCACTCATATGAACAGCGGTACAGTGATCAAGGGGAAATTATATTGCGCCCATTCACGATACGGCGTCGATCCGAACGACAACACCATTGAAATATGGAATGTTGAGAAGGAAGGGCTGGAGCATGAAGAAACCATTCATCTGCCCAGAAAATATGGTTCCTTGACTTGGATTGATAAACATCGTGACGGCTCCTGGTGGATGTGTTATGCGGTCTATGGAGAAGGCAAGAACAAGGATTCAAAACTCGTTAAGTTTGAGTATAAAGACAAAAAGTTTATCGAGGTTAAAAGCTGGAATTTTCCAAAAGAAGTCATCGCCAACTGGGGAAACATGAGCTGTTCGGGAGGGTCGTGGGGACCCGAAGGATACCTGTATACTACCGGTCATGACCACGCAAGGACCTTTGTTCTGGAAATCGACAAGACGGGTGAACTGAATTATGTGCGAACTGAACAAGATGTTGGTTTCTACGGACAGGCTATCGCCTGGGATCGATTCTCAGAAAGACCGATACTTTGGGGCATAGTAAGAAACAAGCACGTTACACTTACACTGATTCCCGGAAAGAAGAAAGACTGATAACAACAGAATTCACCTTACAAAAGTCATCGCGATCACTTTTTAAGGTGATTCAAGTCGTTAGCTGTTTAAGAAAAAAGACCATGTAACAGGACTACAAAGCGGACTTTACTTCTACACTCTTAAAGCAAACGGCTTTACTGAGACGAGGAAGACGGTGTTGGTGAAGTAGTCGAGTTATCCGTTATCCAGATGTGTGACCAATTGAGAAAAAGAGCACCCGCTATACCCACACCGATCAGCGAAAACACCCTTCTGAAGCACAAAATACACCCTCAAAATCGATTATCTCATGCTTGGTGCACAAAGTTTTATCCGTGCGATTTGAAGAGGTTTTTGAGGCCAGAAAACACACTGGGAATAGCATGGCTTGAAAACACTTGCTGTTTGTGAAAAGGACACCTTGTTTTTAACTGAGAGTGTCCAAAATATTCTGAAAATGTACACTCATAAAAGCGAACTGTCGCAGTTTTTTGTGATTGCTTATTAATCAATAAGCGCCCCGGACGTTCATTTTCAATGAATATAGGGAAGTTTCCGCGGTGATGAATAGGGTTTTACGGTCCGCTCCGCCGAAACATACATTGGCGGGAGTTTCAGGAACTTTGATGAGGGCAATCCGCTCACCCTTTGAATTATATACCATCACACCCTCCTCACCGGTAAGGTAAATGTTTCCCCGCTCATCTAGAGTCATGCCGTCGCAGGCCACCGACGCTATAAGACGTGGATTGGAGAGGATTCCATCGAGACCGATTGTATAGGAATACACTTTCTGTGCGCTCCAGTCAGCGATATAGAGCATTTTACCATCCGACGTTGTGATGAGGCCGTTAGGATATATCATGTTCTCAATGACAGCGGTAAGGTACTTATAGTCGGGAGAAAGATGAAACACCCTGCTCACAGCTTCGTCGCCACTTCGACGTGAGCGGGGATCGGTGAAAAATATTCCCACCTCGGGATGGCTGCAAACATCGTTTGGCCGGTTAAACGACATGCCACGGTATGAATCTGCAAGTATCTTCGTATTTCCGTGAGGATTGATCGAGACGAGTTTCCTGTTGCTTCCCGCACAAACAATGAGATTGTCCTCGTGATCAAAAAAAAGCCCCATTGCTCCACCCGAGGGCTTGCGGAATGTCGAGAGTTCGCCATCCACCGACCAACGAAGGATATGGTCGCGGTGCGAATCGCTAAAGAAGACATCGCCTCGTGAGTTTGCTGTTGGCCCTTCAGTAAAGGCATATCCTCCAGTGATGTGGACAATCTCTGCTCCGGGGGCGACAAGGACATCCCCTACTCCCGCTGCTGATAGGGAGAAGATAAATAAAAACAATGTTATTAAAAAAACGCAGATGCTATTGTAGTTGGAAAGAGTCATAAACTACCCCTTAATCTGTAAAATAAATGCTAAGCAGCTATTGCCCAAATAAATGATTATAATCGGGATTCCTAATTTCAAATCCATGCGCAGTTATAAATTCCCCATAAGCTTATTGATAATCAAATATTACTTTATAAAAAATATATTAGCAAGTATTATCTGCGCAGCAGTATCAAGAGAAAACAGAATTGATAATACAGTTGCTATTCCTGGCAACTAACCATATTTTTTTAGCTGTAAGAAAAGCAATTATTTTCATGATCTCTTGACTCTTATTATCAGAGTGTCTTTCATAGGATGGGAACTTGTTCGGAACTGTTCTTACAACAATTGTCACATTGATGCATATTTACGTCTTCTGGCGTGCAAGCTCGTTGCCGTTTCTGAAACGCCATGTCCCCCTAAAATTTATTATCGGTTTGTGTATAGGTGTCTCTAAACACGGATATTTCAACGTTTTTCAATCATATTGTTAACAAAAATATCATGATTAGCCTATAGAAAATACTTGATAAATAATTTTAGTGGTAATATTCATTTACAAGCAGGATTGTTTTGAAATTTTACACCTCATGATTTAATATGGGGAATGTCGGTTGAAATAACTTGCTCAGACAAAGTAAAATGATTATAAGTTTATCAATGAGTCAGTGGTATTCACAGCATATTCGGTTAACTAACGCATTA
>JABHYP010000696.1 GCA_018656855.1 Candidatus Latescibacterota bacterium
AGTTGGGCTTTAACTGTAGACCTGATGATACTCTCTATTTTCTTATGGCCGGCGACAGGGCTTGTTATGTGGTGGAGTATGAAAAAGACAAAAAAGTTGGGAAGCGCTGTCACAGGGCTTGGAATCGTCATGTTTTTATTCTTTGTTTTTGCCATTTAGAGAGGGCTTTACATGATTTCATATAAAATCTTAATAAGACGCGTTCATCTTTATCTCGGTTTGCTGCTTATTCTGTTCTTTGTCAAGTACGGCGTCAGCGGATTTATCTTTTCTCATGGCATCGTGTTCAACGAGTACTACAAGGATAAGCCTCAGTGGATCGAGCGCTTTGAAAAACCTTACGATTTAGAGATTCCTGAAAATCCGAATATGAGGGAAATCGGGCGCAGGATTCTCGATGACCACGGTTTCAAAGGATCCTACGGTGCGTGGTGGAACGGGAATCAGCGAATCGCAGTCAATACTTTCAGCTTCTGGAGAACGACGCGCTTTTTATATTACATCGAGGACAAGCGCATTGCCGCCGAAGATAAAATATTCCGTTGGGATCATTTTCTCACTAAATTCCACTGGATCGGCGGCTATCAACAGGAGGGCCTGCTCCATGACGGATGGGCGTTTATGATCGACCTGGTCTGTTTCAGTATGGTTATATGGGTCCTTTCGGGTATTTATATGTGGTGGCAGAATAAATCCACACGTCTGTGGGGTTCTGTCGCTCTCAGCAGCGGATTACTGACATTTATCATCATTCTTATCGCGATGTAAAAAATCAAATGGCGAAGTTAATCTGTTAAGTGATAGAATAGTGTCAAAATATTATCATCTCCGTATCTGGGGTACTCGCAGGACGGCAACAGCAGATATTATCCGGGCCCCCATTCTTACCAGGTGTTCTTTTTCTGTTAAACCGGATATACAGAGGACAGCTACGAACACGATAGTTGCAGAATGACTGCGGATTATTGTCGAAACAATCCGTGTGCAACTGAACCCAACCGTTATGCCGAATCATCAAACATTCAGACGGTTTTGGGCATCTTACGCTTGTGACTACTACTCCATACACTCCCGTAACTATCCCCTCGTAGATGATTGACGAATCCCCCTTAGATATTCGGAATATCGGTTAATATTGGAAATAGCTGTCTCTCGTTGGCAATTTTAAGTACAATCAACATAATGGATGAAGAAAAAAATTATACTATTTCCAAGGAATAATCTTGTTTGAAATGATTAAAAGCAATATTATGGAATTGATAGTATAAGTATTCGCGGTTTATAGCCCTCATAATTTTTATATGGGGAATGTCGGATTATACCTGTAATCCTACTACTTTTCACATACTTGGGGAGTGACTATGAAAAGACGTACATTTATTGGAAATTCACTGGCGGGAGGAGCTTTACTTGGCGGAACACTTGCGCCTCAGCCTGTGCTTGCCACACATTCCCGAAAAACAGTCACAACGAATAAAACAGGGAAATACGATATCCTCTTAAAGGGCGGGCATGTTATTGATCCGGCAAATCATATTAACGGCATTATTGATGTAGCCGTTGCAGACGGTAAAGTTTCCCTTGTCGGGAAAAATATTCCAGCGAGAGAAGCGAAAAAAACTGTCGATGTTACCGGCTTCTATGTTTCACCTGGTTTCATTGATATACATTGTCATGTCTTTTACACCGATTTTACTACGAATTATCGGTGGGTTATTGCCGATGATATGTGTTTTCCTTCCGGTGTCACTACTATTGTCGATCCGGGTAGTTCAGGACATAAAACATTTGAGAAGTTCAAATTCATTATTGATCGTTCAAAAACCAGGACGCTGGCATTAATCAATATCTCTGACACCGGTATGAACCCGGACGGTGAACAGGATCCCTCGCATTTCAGTGTGCCGCCTATGGTGGAACTGGCAAAAAAATATCCGGATATAATCGTCGGATTCAAAACAGCCCATTATTGGACAGGAAAGCCTTACGACAAGATTCATACTCCCTGGGCCTCGGTCGATGCTACACTCGATGCGGGACGAAAAGCTGATTTGCCGATCATGATTGATTTCTTCCCGAGAATACCCAGCGAAGGATACTCTGCGCGTTCGTACCGCGAACTCATCCTCGAAAAAGGCAGGCAGGGTGATATACATACACATGTTTTTGCAATTCACATTCCGGTCATAAACAAAGACGGAAAAGTAAACGAGGATTTGTTCAAAGCTCAGAAACGGGGGTTTCATCTTGATGTTGGACACGGTGCGGGCAGTTTCGTGTTCAGGAATGCAGTACCGGCAATCAAACAGGGATTTTTACCCAGTTCGATCAGCACCGACCTGCACAGCCAAAACACCTGTGGCCCTGTGGTAAACATGGCAAATGTAATGTCGAAATTCCTCAGCATGGGAGTGCCTCTTGAGGATGTCATCAGGCTGTCCACTATAAATCCAGCCCGTGAAATCAATCGCACAGGACTTGGTTCCTTGACGGTTGGGCATACCGCAGATATAGCCGTTTTTGAGGTATTGAACGGGAATTTCGATTTTGTTGATACAAGCGGGGGTAAATTCTGCGGTGATAAAAAACTTCAGAATCTTGTTACCTTATCCGGCGGCGAAGTCGTATTTGATCCTTCCGGTTTTTCATACCCTATATGGGAAAAAATACAAAAAGACCAGAAATACTGGATTAATCCGTCAGGACAGTATTATTAAAAGCAGGACTCAGACATTCAACACAACCCGGATAGTTCTGAAAACGTGGTGTAATACCCTGTAAATCCAGGATAAACTTGTTAATGGCCGCCGGTACGATACACCGATTTGCTGTGCTCATGACAACATGATAAAATTCATATTATAGTATCAGGGCTCATGAAAAGGTTTTTTCACCGCATTCATAAATACATCATAACAACTCAACGGGGAACCAGACATGAAAAGACGTAAATTCTTGGGACGTACGCTCACCGGAGGCGCAATTGTAAGCGGCGCAGGGTTGGCCTCATCATGCACCAATACTCAACAGTCATCTCATGATATTAAACAACCGCGCCAGACAGTGCGTGTCCGGGAATCCGGAAAATATGACATACTCCTGAAGAATGGATATGTTATCGATCCTGCGAACATTGTTCGCAGGATCG
>JABHYP010000071.1 GCA_018656855.1 Candidatus Latescibacterota bacterium
AATCGTCACACCTCAGCGCAAGTTCACCGTTGGTGCCTATATCCACAGCAAGTTGTGAGGGGCCCTTCTCCAGGTAATTACAGGCGAGCATGACTCCCAGCGTGTCGGAGCCCACAAAACCGGCAATATTCGGCAGCACATAAAGGTTGCCCCGGGGATGTATCAAAATACCGGCGTCACATGCTCTCAGGTTAATACCGGCATTGGCTACCGGTACAAAAGGTATCTGTGAAAGTGCGGCCGGATCAAGCCCGAGAAAAAGGTGAGACATCGTTGTATTGCCAACGAACGAGGCCTCGTAAATTTCATCGGTTTTGATTTCGGCGTTATCAGCGGCTTCGGCGATGATCTCATTAATGACAGCTCTGATTTTTTCGGTCATTTTCTGAAGACCTTCCGGATTTTCCAGCGTATGCTGTATACGTGAGATAGTATCTTCGCCATACACGACCTGGGTATTGAGCCGTGAAGCATGTGATATATCTTTACCGGTTAAGAGGTCAACAATGGTGCCAACAACAGTGGTGGTGCCAATGTCAAACGCTATTCCATAAAGCCTGCCTGTTGTATCACTTGGTTCAACCGCTATTATACGGTCGGCCGAGGTGACCACGGTAACCTTGAAATCCGCTTCCCTCAATATAGACGGGAGTTCACGGAGCAGGTCTATATCAAACTCCGGACACTCTTCTTCCGCAAATTTCAATGCGCGTTTGACACGGTATAGATCAGCCACTTGATCCTGAAGCGATGGTTCAGGAAGTTCAACATATTTTTTAGATATAAGCGGATCAATTTCTAATGAAAGTTCGGTTCCCTCAACGAGAATTTTACTTTCTTTTAACTGCATGTCACTGCTGATAAGGATTATCATGTCGCGGTCTATTTTTGTCTGGCAGGCAAGCCGCATACCGCTTTGAAGGTCGTGTTCGGACAGATGTTGGCGGTCGAAATCACCGGGATCGGGAGCTTCAGGCTGTATTTCAACGATACATTTTCCGCATTTCCCCGTGCCGCCGCAGATCATTTGAACGGGAATGCCCAGGGATAATATAACATCGGTTATCAATGTTCCCCGGACAACCTTTGTCCTCAAACCGTCAGGTTGAAACAGTATCTCAAACTTTTCCATCGTCGCTCTTAATGTGTTTCAGAATATCAAAAAAGTTATCGTATGAAAAATAATCCAGATTCTCTTTGTCACAATATTTTGCAAGATCTTGCTTGGCGAAAATAACATCTGCGCTGCGAATGGCATACTGGTCGGAATAACCATCCCCAGCATAAATAACACAATCACCGTCCTGCCTTGTCGTCTCGATATGCCATCGTTTACAGTTTCCGCATCTTCCACATCCCCGGTCACCGTATGGGAACTCGATTCCCAGGGAACCGTTGGAGAAATACACATGGTTTGCTCGGTATTCGAGGTCGTCTAGCCCATGTTTTTCAAGAATATACTTTATATAATAATCAAGACCGTCAGAAAGAACAAGCAGTGGAATACCGTTATTTTTACAGTAGTGCGCCGTTTCCGTAAATCCCTCGGAAATTTCGAAATTATTGAGTTCGGCTATTAATTCTTCTTCTGTGATGATTGTCTGTTCGCATTCACGTGAGAGGCATTCATGGGATGTAAGTCGTCCGGCTATCCATTCGCTGATAATTTGCTCGTGCCACCCCTGTTCAAGAAGTTCAGGGCGGAGGAACCTTTCAAAAATGGCATCACCCACATCCTTTTTGGTTATTGTCCCGTCAAAGTCAACAAAAAGCCTGATTTTATTGTTATTCATGCCAATTGACTATATCTTTCTTATCATACTTAATTTTTTTATTTATTAAGCGGATAATAACATATTATTATTAAGGAGAAAAAAAGCACACATAAGTGGAGAACCAAACCTGAATGAAAAATAACAATAAAAGCATGAATTTGCAAAATATATTAGTACTATCTGTTTTTTTACTTTTATTTTTTTCTTTTTCATTTCCTGTCAATATTGCTTCAGAAACAAATCAAATCAGAGAAAAAGCTGCCTTTTCTAACATACCTAACTCGGAAAAGCGCATACTTGCCGATGATTCAGCAAGGGATGAAAAGCTCCTCCGGCTCACTAATAATGACAAACTGACAGGTGAGATAATCGAACAACATTCTCTCATAGTCGGGTCAAAAATTTCAATTACCTGTCGAAGGCCGGTATACTCCTGGCTTGTAGACCATATTAATATTTCTGCTGCTCTTTCACGGTTTTTCGGCATGAACTATAAGCTGTCACCAGGCACATTATATGAGTATCATGGAGTGGATGGAGAAGGACTGAATGTTGATTTCTATCGGGCCTATCATGACTCAACTACGACTGTATTTGTCGGTGACGGGAAAATAAAAATCTTTTTTATAACAATTTCAGGCTCTTTTATAAACTACATGGAATACAATAACACAAACAGCGCTCTTATGGAATCACAGAACTGTATATATGCCAGGATTAAAAATCCTGTAACACGTTTATTTGCCAGCATGGTCTTTGCTGTTTCTGATGTCGAAGAAACGATTATGGAAAAGATTTTTGCTCTGGACGATACTGTATACAAGCTGGTAAAAACACTAATGGACGATCCACACCTTTACATTATGTTAAAAGAACCACAATCGCCCGTTCCGGAAGGGGCCTCTGATATTGCGGTTAAAATCAGAGATTCAGTGGTGCGTGAATCTTCGATAAAAACAGCGCAGGAGTTGGGAGAACTGGTAGAAAAGGCCAGATACGAAGTAAGGCGATCTAATATCTTTGAGAGATGAGTTTTCAAATCTATAATATAACTAAATGTAATAATATTTACAGTTTTCCCCTGTCAATAAACACGTCAGTTCTCTGAAATACATAACCTGTCAAACCCAGGTCATCAGCGCGGTCTATGAGCTCACGACAGACTTTTTCAGGCCAAACGTCGCCTTTTATTACGGGGTGAGCGGGAAGTCTTCCGCGGTTTATTGCTGCAAGGCGTGTCCACTCGTGGGACAATAGTTTAATTGTCAGATCGGGATTAAACATTTCGTAGAATGTTTTGCTCGAATACTTATCATCGGCGCTCTTCAAGCCCAAGACTTTGAATACCTTTTCATCCGGCAAACCGAGTTCATCCCATCCAAAGAATGCTGTCACCGCTTTAATGGCGGTAGTGTCATCGAGCCCCGGCACCCAATTGCAGAGCTGATTTGCCCATGCCGCCACAGCACCGATATGCTGATAAGCACACCATGACAGCGGGTGGAACGCATCCGAAGCGCCGTCAAAGAAGTCAGCATAGTTATGACCCACAAAAATCGACAATGTAGCATTATGGGTATCGGAAATGAATCCGCAGCGGCCATCGGTTGCGGTGCGGACTGCACTGTTTATTCGTTTCATTTGATTACCAACCACTTTTGCTCTGAAAACAATCCAGTCCATTACACCGTCATCATCACCGAGAAGTGTGAGAAAATCGGTAAATGTCAAACGGTATTTCGCTGCGTGCTCGACAGTATTTTTATCGAGCCGTTCGAGACGGCGGCGGAGGTTCATCATTGCTTTTTTCATTCCGGCGAAATCATATCCCATTTTTACCGCTTCTTCCTGGCAATACGGGCAGGCACAGCCAAAAAGATTTGGCCAGAATGAGGGATTAGCATAACGGTAATGGGAAACGTACATACTATCTACGTTATAAGTTTTTGCGCCGTAGCTGAAACACGCCGGTTCATATTCTTTGACAACCGGTTTTGCAAAACAGGAGGTTCTCATGTTTTCGAGAGAATACTTGACACGTGGCAGATCAAGGAACTTAATTCCCTCGAAAGTCTCGGAAATTATCGAACGGCTCTCCTCACCGTAATGATGGCCGGTGTAGTAAAGCCAGAAATCCATGCCCCGGCTGTGGGCTTCTTCAACAGCTTTATGGACACCTGAATCATCCTCGGTGTGTCCGCGGGCGACAAGGGTTCTTTTCCCATCAAGAGGATTCATCTCAAGAAGCCATTCGGGCAGCTTAATCAGCGGACTGAATAGAATCACATTAACACCGAGCTTTTTCTGAAGAGCATCCATATATTTAGGGTTCAGAATATCATCGAGACTGTACATGTAGCAGCCCACAAGTTTTTTCCCGGGAACTCCTGTGACAAAAGGAGGTTGTGAATCGCTGCGCGCCGGCCAAGCTTTCCTGGCAGTGAGATGCGTTCCGACAGCGGCTGCGGTACTACCGGCAAGGAATTCACGTCGATTTATCAGGGATTTCTTTTCCATAGCAGTTTCTCCTGGGAAGCAACTTGCGTTCCGAAAGTGATATGTAATGCTGCACATATATTATTACAAATGTCAAGTATTATTTAGAATCATCCGCCAAGTTATTAAATTCAAGGTACGGGAATGGGCTCCATTTTTCTTAAACTCGATTTCATCACCGAATCGGTGTCAGCGGCAACATTTATTTTTAACAAATACAATCATTTATCATAATATCTGTCCGGCCGCTAACAACAAAAATTAATCCTGATAATCGGTATTGGCAGACGCCCGGTGATTATTGGATATTAAGGCTCAATAAACTCACCGCCAAATACTCGGGCTATTTGCTTGAGTTCGTCCACAGAGTATTTTCTTTGGCTAAAATTCATAGCTGAATGCGGGATTTCCCAGCCTTCCAGTTCCTCACGGCGTACTGGAGCGCCATTTTTTTCGAGCACCGATTTGAACG
>JABHYP010000697.1 GCA_018656855.1 Candidatus Latescibacterota bacterium
CCGTGACGGTATCAAGATTATCTTTACAAAGTCATGGGTGCATGTGCGCGAATCAAATACCGAGCCGGTGGTAAGGATTATTGCCGAAGCTCCGTGTGAGGACGAACTAGAGACGTTGAATGCAACGTCGCTACTTATCGGGAAAGTGCGGGATATTATTACGCATGGATGAATGACAGGGTAACGCCATGCAGGAGTAATAATGCTAATATGGGTAAGTTAACTCTCAGTGTACTGGTGTACTACAAGTACGTCCCAATAGTCTAAATCAAATTCATCAGTATCTATTATCCCATGATTCAAAGACGAATACCTGAAATAGAATGATAAATGAATTACAATCCTGACATCCATCAGCACCATTCCCTACGATTACATAATTACGATTATTCACAACCAGGGGCGTATTTTATTACTAGCATCCCCCAATAATCGACTCTTTCGCAGAATAATACCTTGTTTCAATTGTATAATTATCATAATTTGAATTTGTTGAATGAAAAATTCAAATTTATTAGCCCTCATGGTTTAATATGGGGAATGTCAGATAAGAATTATTGCGAAGGATAAATGTAAAATGCAAGAATTCAACTTTATGGGGTGTATAGAGCTAAAAGAACTGCTTGGATTAAAAGCGAATGACGTGCAGAAGCTATTGGAACTCGTTGAAGAGGTTCCCGCAGACTCCATATACTATCATACTCACAGTTATTTTCTGCGGCACTTCTATATAACCGGCCCTTATTCGAATGATTTTGCCAATTGGGCTGTTATCCAGGTGAGGGATAGAGTACTTGGCGAAAAGTTAAGCTGTGTAACACCTTCACCAAATAAAAGTCTCGAAGATATTCGCTTTGAACTCATTGAAATAATCGACGAACACCTAACCGATCAAAAAATTGTTCCTGCAGTTGTCTATGGTCATCCGTTCTATTTTATGAAATCACAGATCATAAAAGTTCCTACAGGTTTAAGTGCGCATAATATCAACGAATTTATAGAAGCTCTTAAAGAGGTTGATGCAAGCGCTATTTACAATCATGTATTCGAAGCAAGACAGCGCCAGAGAAAGGGAAGAAGCGATTTCTCACAATGGATAGAAGAAGAAATGGGGTTACTGGCCCTGGCAGAAAAATTTGAGAGTGTGGACACTTATATGTTTAGCCTGGAAGGGTTAAGGATTAAGTTACTTAAACTATGCAACGGTGAGAAGGAAAATGGTTGACGAAAAATTTACGATAGATTCATATAGAGATATAGCACCTCATGGTGTAATTGATCTGCTTTACAGACTCGCGGAAAAAGTACAGGGGAAATCTCTTTTACATGTTAATTCCACACGTTTCGGAGGTGGCGTGGCAGAAATGCTGCTGCGTCTTGTTCCTCTTTTTAATGAACTTGGTATACAAACAAAATGGGATGTTATTACGGGGACGCCGCTTTTTTACAAAACAACAAAGCGTTTTCATAATGCGCTTCAGGGCGACGAACAGGAAATCACACCGGATATGTATGATGAATACAAGGTTGTCAATGAAAAAATTGCTAGTGAATTATCGTTTGATACCGATGTTGCCGTGATACATGATCCGCAGCCTGCAGCTTTTATTAATCAAAAACCCGAGCATTCACGGTGGGTATGGAGGTGTCACATTGACATTTCAATGCCCAGAAGAAAAGTATGGAATTTTCTGAAAGAGTACGTTTCTCGGTATGACGGTGCCATATTTTCACTTCCGAGTTTTGCCCAAAAATTGCCTATACCGCAATATCTTATCTATCCATCGATAGATCCGCTCAGCGATAAAAACAAGGAGTTGAGTGACGAAGTAATTAATGCTGTTCTGGCCAAATACAACATACCTGATGACAAACCGATGATACTGCAGGTTTCACGCTTCGACAATTTTAAGGATCCCCTTGGAGTCATTAAAGCATATAAAATTGTTAAAAAATATAACGAATGCTGTCTTGTGCTTGCCGGCGGTAGTGCTGCCGATGATCCTGAAGGAATGGAAGTTTTAAACGCAGTAAATAATGCGGCAGACCATGATAATGATATCCATGTTCTTGACCTGCCTCCGGATGCAAACATAGAAATAAATGCCCTTCAGCGCGCAGCAGCAGTCGTGCTGCAGAAGTCGACAAAAGAAGGGTTCGGTCTCACAGTTGCCGAAGCGATGTGGAAAGGTAAACCCGTAATAGGGGGAGCAGTCGGCGGAATTACCCTTCAGATTATTTACGGCGAAACCGGTTTCACAGTCAACTCTGTAGAAGGAAGCGCTTACAGAATACGATATTTGCTGAACAATCCGTTAATTTCAGAAGAAATGGGTATTAAAGCAAAGGACTATACGAGGAGAAACTTTTTAATAACGAGACATTTATGCGATTACCTCGCTCTTATGGTTACTGTACTTGACATTGATTAATTCAGGTTATTCATAAATTTATCACAGAGCACACAGAGCACAGATCGGAGGAGAAGGAAACGGAGGTATCATCCTTCCGGCACTTCACAGCGGCAGAGATGCTGTCCTCGGAATGGCTCTTATTCTTCAGATTATGGCGGAACGAAACAGAAAAATCAGCGAGCTTGCCGGTTCGTTCCCCGTCTACAGCATGATTAAAGAAAAGGTGTCGATAGACAGTCAGGGTTCATGGATGGAACCGGTCAAAGCCGCTTTTGACGGTCAAGAAATTGACGACCGTGACGGTGTCAAGATTATCTTTACAAAGTCGTGGGTGCATGTCCGCGAATCAAATACCGAGCCTATAGTAAGAATTATTGCCGAAGCCCCGTGTGAGGACGAAGTAGAGAAGTTGAATGCAACGTCTCAACTTATCGGGAAAGTGCGGGATATTATTACTGATGGATGAATGGCAGGGTAACGCCATGCAGGAGTAATGATGCTAATATGGGTAAGTTAACTCTCAGTGTACTGGTGTACTACAAGTACGTCCCAATAGTCTAAATCAAATTCATCAGTATCTATTATCCCATGATTCAAAGACGAATACCCTGAAATAGATCGGATTAGCTTTCAGATAGTTCAACAAGTTCTACAATGTAATTACTGATAACCATAAACCTGAAAGGGTTTGATAAATCAAACCCCTACATAGTAATTATTGAACCATGAACCTGAAACCTTATTTTAACGGTTTCCTTCTCACCGAGAACCTGAAAATCCAGGGTGAGAAATATTCCCGCGAGAACAGCACCGGCGTATTATCGGTAGTATAATCCACACACTCGGAAAAGAAAATATGCGAGGAGGCATCGATACCAAGCTTCCCGGCAACGCTCCGGACATCATGAAGCGGCATGAGGATGGAACTTGTTTCTTTCAGCTCAATGCCGCACCGGTAGGTTAAATGCTCGATCAATGAAAAATTACTTCCTGATTCCCATTGAGGATATTTTTTCATAACCCAGTATGGCACGATATCGATAGTGTAGGCGACCGGCTGGCTATTGGCTGTGCGGATTCGTGTAATACGGAAGACCTTTGATCCCGGCTCGATTTTTAAGCGTTCAACATCGTCGGGGAAAACAACCTCGGTTACCACCTCCATGTCCTCTGTCCCCGGAACGAAACCCAGCGATTCGATCATAGCGGTTATACTCAGCGGAATCGAGAGGTCGAGTGTAATGGCAGGCGCCTTCGACTTAACGAAAGTTCCGATGCCATGACGGCGGTATAGAATACCATCCATCTCAAGATGCTTTAGCGCCTCTCGCAGCGTTGCCCGCGATACTCCGAGCGTTTTAGCGAGCGACGGTTCGGTGGGGAGTTGGTCGCCTTCAGTATAATCGCCGGAAAATATCATCTCAGAAAGGCGCTCGGATATCGATATATGAAGCGGTTTGGACATAATATATTCCGGATTTCAGATTTCAGATTCAAAATGTAATAATGCCACGGTTACATAATTATTCGATTTATACAAAAAAATTTTTACAGAAATAAATAATGACAGCCCGTGATAATAATCAACCGGATTTTAGCTGTAGGGGTTTGATTTATCAAACCCTTTCTTTTGTTATAGAAAATATAAAGAATGAGCGCGAGGTTCAAGTAAGATTTTTCTTTTCAAAACTCGTCGAAATATATGCGGTTCTCATCGATACCGTGTTTTTTAAGGAGCAGGGTACAGAAATGAAGCATTGCGGGCGGGCCGCACATATAAGCTTCGTAGTTTGAGAGATCGCCGAGATGACGTTCCATCGGTTCGGTGATAAGCCCCGTTTCACCGTTCCAGCCGTCGCCATCCTCAGGTTCGGAAATTGCTGGGATATGAGTGAGATTTTTCAGGTCTTTTGCTACTTCCGCATAATGCTCGGTAAAATAGATGTCCTTTGGCGTTCTGCCGCCGTAAAAACTGATTATCTTACGCTCTGATTTTTTTTCACGGAGGTATGTGATGATGGAGCGTACAGGCGCGCTTCCCGAACCGCCTGCGACACAGATAATGGGATCTTCGGTTTCCTCTCTCAGGTAAAAATCGCCGTAAGGGCCGGTGAGATAAATTGAATCGCCAACCTTGAGCTTATTGAACATGAATGTGGTACAAAGTCCTCCCGGAACGAGCCGTACGATAAGCTCGATACAACCGGAATTGTTGGGACAGGAAGCGACTGAGTACGCACGCTCCTCGCCTGCCTTCGGGATACGGAACTGGACGAACTGGCCGGGCTTGAATTTGATTTCCGCGGGATCGAGGAGCTTAAACCGGAAAAGTTTCGTATCATGGCTGAGCGGTTCTATCGATATCACCTCGGACATGAACTCCTTGACGAGGAAATATTCCTCCGGGATAAATATCTCGGTATCTTTTTTTACCTTGACCTGGCAGAGAAGGCGTGTGTTGTCGGCCACCTCCTCTTTACTCATGAAAGGCCGTTCTGTGGGTAAAAGCGGACCGATGTCGGTAACGACCCTGCCTTTGCAGAGGCCGCAGGTAGTCTTACCGCCGCATGCAGAGGGAATAAAAATCCTGTTGGCGCTGAGATATGACAGGATAGTAGAGCCGCCGCGGACAGTGAACTCCTTCTCGCCGTTAATAACAAACTTGCATTCACCGTAATCGGCAAGGAATTTATCTGCAAGAACAAGAAGTATGCCCAGAACAAGACAAACTGATGAAAGAACAATTATCGGTGTCAGAAAAGTCATAATAAATGGTTTATAGTTTATGGTTTATAGTTGTAAGACAAAAATATATAAAGTAAAGATGTTGCATGCAGCGTCTCAACTACCGCTTACAGGCTGATAATTCCGGCGAAACCCATAAATGCCATTGCCATGATACCTGCGATAATCATGGTGATACCCGGTCCCTCGAGACCCCGGGGGATACGTGAGAATTGAAGCTTCTGACGTATGCCTGCCATCGCAATAATGGCAAGTGTCCAGCCTATTCCGCTTCCGAGTGCGAATGAAAGGCTCTGCGGATACGAATAACCGCGGATAACCGCAAAAAGCGAAACACCGAGAATGGCGCAGTTTACCGTTATAAGCGGGAGGAACACTCCGAGAGACACGTATAGTACCGGCGAATAACGATCAATAAAGATTTCCACTATCTGTACGAACGTTGCAATAACAATAATAAACACAAGAAACTGGAGGTACTCGACATTAAACGGGACGAGAATAAGATGATAGATCGGCCAGTTCAATCCCATGGTCATGACCATAACGAAGATTACCGCCATCCCCATGCCGAAAGCGGTCGGAATCTCTTTTGAAACGGCAACAAACGGGCATATCCCCAAAAAGTATGTCAGCACTACATTTTGGGTGAATATGCTTGCGAAAAAGATTATGAACAGATTCATTAAATCAAACGGCATATGTTAACTCTCCTCTTTCGATATCGACCGTAACAGCCAGATATAAAGTCCGAGCACGAAAAAAGCTCCCGGCGGCAGGATCATTATTACCCACGGTGTCCACCATGTTCCTAAAACGGTGAAGCCGAAAAAGGTGCCGAATCCTAATAGTTCCCTCACTGTCGCCAGCAAGACAAGTGAAAAAGCATATCCGGTTGCAACAGCCAGCGCATCGATAATCGAGGGGAACACGGGATTTGAAATGGCAAAAGCCTCAGCGCGTCCCATTACAATACAATTGGTGATTATGAGACCGACATAGGGGCCGAGCGACTCTGATACATCAGGGTAATATGCTTTCAGTATCTGGTCCACGACAATGGTGAATGTCGAAATAACCATCATGAAGACAGCCATGCGCACCCGCGCAGGTATTATGGCTCTCATTAAGCTTATGATAGTCGATGACGAAATAAGCACGAAAATTACACCGAAGGACATGGCAATCGAGTTGCGGACACTGTTGGTAACCGCCAGTGTCGAACACAATCCCAGCATCATCCGGAAACTGGCGTTGTTGGTCCAGAATCCCTCGTAAAATATTCTCCACTCTCTCGTTTGACGTAAACCCATTAATAATAACCTATTTCAAATTCAAGATTCAAGATTCAAGATTTCAAATTTCAAATTTCAAATTTCAAGTTCAAGATTTCAATGCAGGGAGTTGATTAATCAAAACCCGTACAAGGTAGGTCAGACATTCCTGTCTGACATTCATTGCGTTTGAAAGTAGCGCCCCAATCCCCTGGTAAGTATTCTTTCGAGTGCGCGCGATGTTTCGGTCGCTCCGGTTATAGCATCGAATTCACCCGGCCCCGCGTTTCCCGATCTTGACATCGATATGCCCTCAGACACCCGTTTGCCTATAAACGAGCGTTGAAACTCCTCCTCGGTTATGCGCGCCCCAAGCCCCGGTGTCTCTACCTGGCTCACCACCTTGAATCCGGTAATCGTTTCACCATCGAGCGCAACGACGAGCGATATAGCACCCTGGAATCCGTTTCCCGAGAATGAAACTGCGGTTGCGCTGCTCGTTGTTTCGCTGAAAAGTGTGAGACCCTGCTCTTCGCGTTCCTCGATGCGCTTTTTGAAAATATCATAAATTTCGTCGCTGTTATCCCGGTCAAAAGTTATACCGAAAACATCGAGCACGGTGCTCATATATTTGATCTCTTCGTTTTTTTGTATGATCGGTGCAGTTTTGATATTAACAAACGAAAGCGATGACGAGCAGATAACCGCCATGATAACGAGCAAACCTATCATCCACGCCCGGCTGTTCATGAGTCGCCTGCCTTTCTGAATTTAACCGCCAGAACGGCGTCATCTATCACAGCTGCGAACATATTCATCAGAAGAATCGCAAACATCATGCCTTCGGGAAAACCCGAAAGATTGCGTATCACAATCGTTATGGCGCCGATCATGAAACCGTAAACCCATTTGCCGGCGTTTGTAAACGGACAGGTTACAGGGTCGGTGACCATGTAAAACGCCCCGAAAAGAAGTCCACCGCCTACGAGGTGATAAAGCGGCGATGCAAAAGTTTCAGGGTTGAATCCGTGCATGATGGCTGCAAGCGCCATTGCCGAGACGATGGTTGAAAGCGGAAGCCGCCAGTTGGCAACTCCGGTGAGCGCGAGAAATGTTCCGAAAATAATAATGATGATCGCCGATGTTTCTCCGAGAGATCCGCTTGTTGCTCCTGTAAACATGTCTATTATGCAGGAGGGCGCGCCGTTCTTGAAATCGATAAGCGGGGAAGCGGCACTGACGGCATCGCCGCATTTAATCCAGTGAACTAATCCTCCAGGAAATCCGCCAAAGGGAGCAACCCACATCGATGCCATGTGTACGGGGAATGTCACAGCAAGGAAAACTCTCCCGACAATCGCCGGATTGAAAATGTTTCTTCCCGTGCCCCCGAATACTTCCTTCCCGAGAATGATGCCGACAGCGAGACCGACCCCCGCCATCCAGAATGGTATTGTTGGCGGAAGCGTCATGGGATAGAGTATGCAGGTAACGAACATGCCCTCGGTAACTTCCTCTTTGTTTCCAATAGCGAATCCGAGTTCGATGATAATTCCGACAACATACGACATTATTACAAGCGCGAGGCTTCTCCA
>JABHYP010000698.1 GCA_018656855.1 Candidatus Latescibacterota bacterium
CCGCGCCGAGCAAGTCTCGCAGGAAGCGCACACCCAGACAATGTCGCTTTCCAGAAGCTCTTCACCTGCGCCCAGGTGAAGACGGCGTATTATTTCCGATGGCGGAGGCTGGACAAGACCACTCACAGGACAGCCGCTTGAGCATTTCTTGCACTGGAAACATACACTGAGATCGACGCCGGACATCTCTTCCACTGTGAGGATAATGCCCTGCTCTGTTTTCCCTTTTTTTATTCTAATTGTCATTTAATTGTCCATCGTTTTTTTATCCGCTGAAAAATAATGCGTTCTACCTATTATGGGTTTGATAACTCAAACCCCTACAACAAAATACAATTCAATAAACAAGGATTTTGTTATTGAATTCCATGATACAGACAATTTAAAGTTTTCATTAACCCAAATATTCTATTAGCTGGCCCAAATCGGACTGCTCCATCCCCAATGATTATTTTTCTGTCGGACGCTTAAGTAATAGTAATCAGTCTGGTTTTCAGGCTTCACATCTCTGAAACTACCATGTAAAGTAAATGCCTGTTCTGGTACTGCGCGGAAGAACGAAGCCGCCGTATCAAGATATCCGCCAACCAGATGAGAACGCTGTCCATCGAGAAGTTCTGCAAGCGTATGTTCAAACTGTCTTCCGTTTACCGAAGCTTTTATTGAGGCATTAAGCGGCATTTCAACATCCAGCACCACCGAATTGTTGATCGGAGTAAGCGGAGTAGGATTGCCAAACGAATAAGAATGAAATGATAGGCCTGATTCATCCTGTTCTGTTATTCGGCTTATTAATGCATTGCCTTTCCCATAAATAGCACCTGCATCAGAACGTTCACGTTCAGTTCTAGCCGAACCAGGTGATCCCGGCTCGGCATTACTTGTCGGTTGAGCTTTGAAACACGGAATTACCGATTTTATGCGTCCATCGGAAATTTTTAATGTTCCTTCCCATTCTGTGAATCTGCTTTTTTGTCCCCATCCCCATTGAAATCGTATTTTTGCCCTTACAAAAGAGCTCTTTGGAGTTGAAACTGAAAATGGCGGGTTGAACCTTTCTATAATCCTGCCGTTTTTCACAATGTCCACATAATCCAGAAAATCATCGCCCTGAACTGAAAAATTAATCTCACGGTTACCGGCGCCTGTAAATTCCTCTCCCATAAAACTATCATTGATGGAAAAGTCAATAACAATACGGTCTCCTGTCACCGCATATACTCTGCGCGCTTTAAATGCCTCCCACAGGGAATTCTGTGTTAATTCACCGGCATATACCGCTATCCTCCCCTCACCGTAACTACCCGGATATCCGTAATGATTATCGGTAGAGGCAATAATCCCGAATTTATGCCCTCTCTTTAAACCCGCTTCCATTGTTTTTTCGGAAGAACGGGGACCCATCTCTCTAAGCATAGGATAGGGCGATGTATCAGATACAGAACATCCGTGAAAAGAATACGCCTCGACAAATGGTGATTGTTCAGATTCAGCGAAATGATCCCAGTTTATCCCACGTGATTCAGTTGTGTAAGCGATATGATGCGGAATGACAAGTGCACGTTTGCCTTTCATATTTTCACGCAGTTCCTCTATGGAATCAGCCTTTACTATCTCTCCTTCCGGCTCAATGTAATAGATATTATGGTCGCCGTAATGAATAGAATGCCATTCAAATGCTAAAAATGGTATAAATTTGCCAGGTTTCATCGCATTGCGGGTCAGCTTTTTAATCTCCGGCCATAGCCTTGCCAGCCGCTCATATCCCTCATCATGATATACAATGTAATCCCTGATCCTGTTCATATGCTCTTCATCTCTCGGAGTATCATGCCAGCTTGAATGTCCCACAACCGAGCAAAAATCAAGACGCTGTTCCCGTGCCGCTTCAAATGCATCTTTCAGAGAACCTCGCCCGTAACTGATTCCGCAGTGGCAGTGCATATCACCCCAGTATAGATTATAAGGGTACGATCTTCCGGGAGAACATGATGCTGCATATGGAAGATTTAAACCGGCAAGAGTAGTAATGCTTGCTGCTCTTTTTAAAAACTTTCTCCTGCTCATGACTAATCCTTTTCTATTGTTATTCCATGCCGATTGTTTCGAGCGTTTCGTCATCCAGATAGACATCCGCCGTTCCGGAAGCGAGAGCCGCAATCATTGCAGGTGAAACCTTCCGGTAAACCTGTCCGGGTGAAAGAGTTTTACCATCTACGTTCAGCAGGTCATCGACCGTTATGCCAAAAAGTCGCTCGTTCTCTTCGAGGTACGGTATGATCAGTTCCCAGTCCTCATCGTTAAACGCAGTAAACTTTCCGCCGTTCAACTGCTCATCGACAACCATTTTATGCGGATCCCGGATATAGATTGCCCCGCCTGAAGCTAATGAAAACAGGTTGCTTCCCGGATATGGCTCAGGTTTCGGGATAACACTCCCTTTATCATCGAATTCGACACCGTTAAGAATTACAAAGCCGCCGTTTTCGAGCGGATCACCGGCCATGAATGATTCTGCAAGGAAGTCGAGGCATGTGCCGTTAATCACCACCCTGGGCCTGCCCACGCCATTGATAAGAGGACGGCCGGCGGCATTACCGAGCACATACACACTTCCTCCCTTGGCGCCGTACATGAACGTCTGACCTACATCCCCATAGATGACTAGTTTTCCGCGCTTGATGATCTGTCCCACCTGGTCCTGAGCGTTATCATGCACTCTGATCGTTAACCCGTCAATACCCGAGCCGAGATAATCTCCCGAACTGCCGTACACATCTATGACCACATCGTCGGTATCAGGCCCAAGACCGCAGCCGGTGAATCTCTGGCCAAGATAACCGAAACAGATAAAACGCCTCCAACCCATAAGGAAAGCATTGAAGAGAAGAGCCTCATCGCAGTCATCACCTTCAGGAGAAAAGAGGCTTGTGTCGATAGCGAGAGTAGTTTCATAAACATGAGGCGGCCGCAGAGAGTCGCGGTTCCCATAATCTATAAGACAATATTCGTTCTCAGAACTATCTTCAGCATTAATGCTCCGGATATTTCTGAACAGTCTATCCAGTTCTCCTCTGACGATGTGAATTATATGACTGCGTTTTTTTGAACCGGTCGGGTATCTGCGGTCATTGAGCAGAGTTAATATTTCAATGGCAAGAGCAGTGTTTTTTGGGTCTTTCGCCTGAAAAGCTATCTCGTTACATGCCGTTTTCAGTTCATCAAATGACCAGTCCGGTAAATCCCCGCTAATATCCTCAAAAAGTGTGAACGCATCACCCGTTTCAAAAGAGCTTCTTATATTTTTCTCGATATCGTTATTAATCTCAGTTTTTACGGCAGGTTTTCCGGCAAAGTCACAGGTTTCTGTTCCTCCGGGCATCGAGACCGGTTTTCCGAACTTATCGGTACAGGTCATCCGCATTCTGCCTTCGGAATCCCTTTCAAGGTCAAACATGAACGAGCCGCCGTCAGTGTGGCTGCCTCCTCGGGCGTTCCAGTAACGGTCTGCGACGGGACAAATACGGTTGTCATCACGCGAGAGACTCAAAAGTGTGGCATCTATCGCCTGTTTTTCCGAAGCTATAACACCAACCTGGACATCACCATCGGAAAAAGCAAACACCTGCGGCCTGAGCATCGCCGTGTCGGTTATCCCCAGCAATTGAAACCTTTTTTCTCGGGGTATGTTCCTGGCGATAATAAAAAACCAGGGGCCATCGGGTGAACCGTGGATGTGCGTCGCCTGAACAGTGCGGTAGATTTCCTGTTTATCGGGCGGGAGCCGGTCAAAGTCCAGTTCCGTTGTCGGCGCCAGAGCTTCAATAATATATTCCAGTGGGTATTGATAAGTACGGTTGAAAAGGTCAAATAGCAGCGCAGCAACCTCGGTATCGGTGAGAAACTGGGGATAGATATTCCGTTGTCTGAGATATTCGGTCACCGAATGGTAATTTGCGAAATCGCCGTTATGAACAAGAGCTATATTGATGCCAGCAAAAGGATGCGCGCCTCCCGGATGCCATACCCTGCCCCTTGTAGGATACCTCTGGTGGGCGATCCAGACATGGGCACAGAAGTCATGCATTTTGTAATACTCTACGATAGCCTCAGCATAGCCGACAACTTTCAGGATCATGATATCCCTGCCGTGAGACAGGACAAAAGCCTTCTGTTCGCCGAGTGAGGCGTAATATTCCTGATTCAGCCTGAAGCTGTTCCGGTTCACGAACTCGTCCTCGGCCTCGTGTTCTGTTATCCCGAGCTGATATTCATCAATAAATGATTTGAGCGCTCCGGGCTTGACACGGATGAAGTAACGCCATACATCCGGCGGTTTCGCTTCAAGGCCTTCCACAGACCGCCAGTCATCGAGTGTATCGAGTTTTCCGGAAGCCGCAACATCAAAATGCGGTGTGATAAAACGTTCTTCAAGCTCACTGCGTACACCCGGATTCAGAAACGCTACATGAAGCATGTAACATTCATCCAGCACTTCGCGGCTGACACCGAGCTGTTCGGGGACAAAACCTACTGCGGCGACTCCTCCGCCCTTTCCGTTGCCGCGATTGTGCATCTTCA
>JABHYP010000699.1 GCA_018656855.1 Candidatus Latescibacterota bacterium
ACACCGTGGACGACATTACGTTTAGCATCGTACTTCAACGACACAAGGCCTCCGCCGGGATTGGGGATGCCGTAATAATCAACATCCTTTGATTCCGGATTGTATTTGATGATAGCGCCTCCGACATAGCTTTTGGGATAATATTGCTGTGTCCATTCATGGCTGTAGGACGATCCGAGATACCCGCCAGTCCAGATATTACCATCAGCATCACATACTATATCGGCATGGATTTTCCCGTGGCCGGGTGTTTCGGCATTGGAGAAAATGGCGCTGACACTGTTTAGTTCATAAGCCACATAGGCCTTATCAGTTTTAGGGTCGTAATAACAGACAGTGGTATTGCCGTACCCCCACGGGCGCTCATAACGGTCTTCATATCTGCCTCCCTGGCGGTCGGTTCCCCAGTGGTCACCGCCGCTGAACCATATTCTGCCCTTTTTGTCTTCACAGATCTTGTTCCAGTTGGTATTCTGCGTGGTTTCGCCTTTCCACTCGAGGCCGCCGGCAGGATACATTTTCGGATAAATCTGTTTGATGTCACTCGACGGCTGCGCGTATGCCAGTATCGGTACTGCAGCAATAGAGATTCCGATAAGAGCGAGCATCAAGGGCCGTGAGAATTTCATCATTATAACCCTCCTGCAAAATGGTTTAAAGGTTCACTGTATGAAGAAAATTTGGTTTTAATTTAATGTAAATATAAAAGATTATTTTTCAGTTGGTTAATCCGGATTCCCGCCCAGCAGCCCGCAGGAATAAATCTCATTATAACCTGTGGAAGCAAATTGTGCAACATCAATCATAGGGAAAATAATAATTTTCAGTTTACTAATAATTATAATCAGTTTTTGTTTTGTTTTCGTTAAACTGATTATATAGTACATAAAAGATAAAAATTAGCAATTCTTATCTAATATGAACACAACTTGTTATTAAAATGGAAGTTTAAGAACAACGCGGCAAAGAGGTAAACAGCTCGTGTTATATTTAGCACATATCGACTTTATACATCGATCTCAAGGCTGTCGAAAGCGGTAACGATCTCAAGCGAATTGTTGGGAGGCGGTAAATTGCGTGATCCGAGATACTGTTTCGCTTTGAAAAAAGAATTGGCGATATCTGTGTCGCTGCTTTCGGGATCATGATGAAATAGAACGAGCTTTTTCACACCTGCATTGATTGCAATACCTACACCGATAGCCGCAGTTGAATGACCGAAATTTTCCCTCTCTATAGTCTTCATCAGCGAAGCATACATTGCGTCAAAAATCAAAACATCGGCATCCTTGAAGAAATTTATATACGGCATAAATATTTCGTCACTGGGTTCTTTATATTCGCCGTCGGTTGCCAGGATTACGGTTTTTTCCTCGGCTGCAATTCGATATGCATACGACCCGCCAGGATGTATAAGCCCCTTGTTTTTGATGGAAAACGGTCCGAGGGTAAATTCTTCTTCCTCTGTGAGCTGATGAAATGTAATCTGAGATGCCATTTCATTCATGGTGATAGGAAAGTGAATGAGGTCCATCTGCTGTTCAAAACGCTCTCTAAGATTGGAATGAACACCGTGTATATGTATTTCTGTATTTTTCGTGTATGCGGGAACAAAAAATGGAAAACCAATTATATGATCCCAGTGTGTGTGGGTCTGAAGGATATCGATGCGTCCGCCGGGAGTAAAACCGGAATTCATCATATAATGTCCGAGATTGCGCATACCCGAACCGCAGTCGAGAATAATCTGATGTTCCCCTTCGTTTATTTCAAGGCATGGAGTATTCCCGCCGAAGGTCGTTGCATCGGGAAACGGACTGTTATCGAGATAATTGTCAACTGCAGCTTCATCGCTTAAGTTAACATTTTGAGCATTCATAAGCAGACGCTTAACTTTTATTCGAAACTCATCAGTAACCATAGGTTTCGGTATAGAACCTCTTGTTCCCCAGAAAGTTACTCTCATTCGTCCTCCCTTTAAATAGACTGGGAAAGTATCAGCATTCGGTCATGGAACCAGTCGAAATCCTCACCGTTGAATCCGCCGAAGACAGATAGAATGGTAAAACCAGCAGCTTCAAGTAACATAGTCAACTCGGTATAAGAATATAGTCTTATAGAATGATGATACATTCTTTTTCCATGTTTGTCAAGAACTGTGACATCAATTTCTGAACGATTATTAACTGAATCGAACCATTTTTTTTCAAGAATGAAAGCTCCATTGTTTTCAAACCAGTCTTTCTGGTGAAAAGAATGCAAGAAGAAATCGCGATTTAACAGGTCGAGGAGAAACAATCCGCCAGGTTTCAAAGCCTGAGCAATTGATTTGAGTACTTTGAAATTATCGTCTTCACGTTCAAAATACCCGAAAGAGTTGAACATGTTGCACGCAAAGTCGAATGTATGCCTGAAAGGCAAAGCACGATTGTCGCAAAGTATAAGTTTTTGTTTCTTCTTTCCATTCTCTTTTAGCCTTGTTGCTGATTTTTTAAGCATAAACTGGGATAGATCGCAACCTACAACATCGATCCCGCTTTCAATCAAAGGAACAAGATGGCGGCCGTATCCACAGGCAACATCAAGGAGTTTCGTGCCACGATTGAGTTTAAAAATACTGCGTATGAATGAAACTTCTTTTTTTGTATTCTTTTGTATATCAATTTTTAAATAATCAGGTCCGAAATAATTTTCGTACCAGTAAGATATCCCGGTTTTTTTATCGTTCATACAGAGCCGTTCGGTATAATTGTATGTGACCGAAAAAAATATAAATTGTGAAAAGTTTAATTATCCTTCAGCAATGAAAATTATAAAAATAATTCGGCTATCTGAACAGTATTTAATGCGGCGCCTTTCCTGAGGTTATCGGACACTATCCACATGTCAAGTGCTCTATCATGAGAAATGTCCTCCCTTATCCGGCCGACAAAAGTATCGTCCTTCCCTTCAGCCTCGCTTGCAAGCGGATATATGCCTGCAGATGGGTCGTCGAGCACAGTTACACCTGGAGCCTTTTTAAGAGCGGCAACCGCCTCATCACGGGTGATCTTCCGTTTGGTCTCCACGTTTACCGATTCCGAATGACCGGTTAACACAGGCACCCGGACAGTCGTTACTGAAATAAGAATGGAAGGATCGTTCATTATTTTTCTGGTCTCGTTAACCATCTTCATCTCTTCCTCAGAGTATAAATTCGGCCCGAAAGCGTTTTTCTGTGGGATCTGGGGAAGACAGTTAAACGCAATTTGGTGTGGAAACACATCGGGTTCGTACACACCACCCTCAATTATCGCTTTTGACTGTTCCCGAAG
>JABHYP010000700.1 GCA_018656855.1 Candidatus Latescibacterota bacterium
CGGGCAGCGTCTTCAACGAGATATTCAGGAGTGTCACGACCATCGGAACAGGTAGTATGAAGATGAAGATCCACAGTTCCTGGAAGCATATTATATCCCTCCGAAACTAAAATAAATTCAAATATAGCTAAACATTAAAGATACGAATTATTATCAACTAAGTCAAATGTAACCGGCGGCGATAAGCGTGGATTGTTATATAACGGGTTGTGGTCAAAGAAGTATTTATATTGAATGAATGCTCCCCGATCCAAGGGTCGGGGTATCTATTGTCTGAACTCACCCCCTGTCACTTCGTGACATCTCCCTCTCTGCAAGCAAAGAGGGAGAACTGCCGATAGGGTCAATCATTGTCAAGACCAGAAAGGTTTGCAATGATAGTATTTTCCGTTTTTGCCACCCCGACGCAAGCATCGGGGATTCTTTTGATTAAATCAACCATTATATCTTATATAATTCTAACAATGAGCCTTTTTACTTTTTTCTCAACTTTATACCATAAATTCTGAACTCAGTCAATATCCACAATATCGAGCCTTCCTTTATACAAGAACCGCTTAATCTTTCTTGTCGAAGTTTTTGTAAACTCGTCCCTTTCAATAGCGATTCGAGTTACCCGCTGGTATGGGGCAAGTTTATCCATTCTATTTTTAACTTCCGTTTCAAGCAGAGAATGAAAGATATCTATCATTTCGTCTTTCGTATCTTCAGTGAGTTCGTTTATATCGAAATGTTCCTTTAACGATATCTCTTCTTTCACAGCGTATTCGTTAAGTGTTTCATAATCCGGCGAAATGAGTACGCCGACATCCTCACCTACTATTCCTTCTGTTTTGAAACCGAGCACAATTGACTCTGTAATAAACCTGCTTTTGTTTATTTCCGCCTCAACCACTTCTGGATAGACGTTTTTCCCGCCGCGGTTTACGATTACGTCTTTTGCCCGGCCTGTTATGAAAATATACCCATCCTCATCAATTTTTCCAAGGTCACCCGAATAAAACCACCCGTCTTTCACAACCTTTGCTGTCAGTTCGGGATTTTTGTAATATCCCTTCATAACATTGTCGCCACTGATAATTATTTCTCCAATGTTTTCAGAATCAGGATTGTTAATTTTTACTTCGACTCCTTTTATTGGAGGACCTACTGAGCTGATTTTAATGGCGCCGGGCAGGTTTGCTGAAACGATAGGTGATGTCTCTGTTATACCGTAACCTTCAAGAAAATCTATTCCAAGGTTTACAAAACCCTCTATGATCGATGGTTCCATGGGCGCTGCGCCTGATACCATATATCTCAATTTCCCTCCGAGCTTTTTTTTCAGGGCTTTGCCAATAATTTTCCTGCCGCCGTATTTCAAAAGGAAGTTTTTCAGTTTCGATGCTTCGACCTGACGGATGATACCACGATATATCTTTGAATAAAGCAGAGGAACTCCAACCATTAAGGTCGGCTGGCATTCCATGATAAGACGTGTGCGGTCGCGGCTCAGTATATCTACAAAATTAATCGAAGCACCTATGAAAAGCGGAATAGCCATGACCACTGTGAACGGAAATACATGATGCAGCGGAAGAAGCAGGAGAAATCTATCCTCGCAGCTAACCGAAATAACATACGGAACTGCCTCAACGTTAGACATTATATTTTTGTGTGTGAGTATGACTCCCTTGGCTGTTCCTGTGGTTCCGGATGTGTAGAGAATGGAGACGATTTCATTTATGTCTTTATCAGGATACGTAACCTCACCTTGTTCAGGAATCTTTTTTCCCTTCTCGCGAAGTTCGTCATAGGAAAGGAATGACTTATGACTGTTCGTTTTTCGCCCGTTGTTTACAATGTCCTGCCCGTCTCCGTGACCTTTATGGTCATGTCTGATTGTGATATTACGATCGAAAACTATGACATTTTTCAGAAATTCCAGACCACTCAAAATACGGTTGACAACCTCGTATGAACGCATCGAGCAGATGATTGTCTGGGCGCCGGAGTGGTTGAGGATATACTCAGTTTCAGATTCTCCGAGCAGGGCATCGATGGGAACAGCAATTGCGCCTGATGAAATAATTGCGAGATAGCACACAACCCATTCGGGGCGGTTTTCACTCATTATAGCAACTTTTGACTCCTTGCCGATACCCATATCCATCAGGCCGGCTGCAGTTATGTTTACAGCATTCTTCAGTTCTGAATATGTGATATGTTCCCATGTCTCGTCCTGATAATAACGCATGGCAATCAGATCAGGATATTTACGAACACTTTCGCGGAAACTGCCGTCAATTGTATCCATAACTCATACTCTCCTTGTTTTGCAAACAAACAATGAAACTGGGATGTCCCATGCTCTCCGATTTTGCATTTATTTAAAAAGGCTATTTTGATTTATTATGATAAACTCAACTCTTCTGTTGGCTTTTCGTCCTTGAAAAGTTTGATTCGAGGCAACAGGTTTGTCAGAACCAAATCCGACGACTCTGAACCTGTCACGGCTTAATTCCGGAAAATGCTTGAGTAAATGCTCAAGAACATTTCTGGCCCTGTCACGGGCGAGTTTCATGTTAAACGCCTTATCACCGGCACTGTCTGTATGGCCTTCTATCTGTATTTTCAATGAAGGATATTTCAGCATGAGGGTGCCTATTTCATTCAGCACACCATAGGATTCGGGTGGCACCGGGGAGTTCCCGCCGCTGAAATAAATCGCTCTCAGGCGTTTAAGTCCTTCCTTTAGAAGGCTAAATTCCTGCTTAATGAGCGCACGACCTTTTTTATCAACGAGAAAAC
>JABHYP010000701.1 GCA_018656855.1 Candidatus Latescibacterota bacterium
ACAGTGAATTCATACTTGAAAAAATGAAACCGGGCGATATTCATACCCATAATTATGCCCGCCACATCTGCGTCCTCCAGCAAAACGGCAAACTTCACCCGGATATTTTAAAGGCACAGAGGCAGGGGAAGATATTCGATGTGGGTCACGGAGGCGGAAGCCTTGTCTGGCGAAACGCCGTTCCAGCCATCAAGCAGGGATTTCTCCCCAACTCGCTCAGCACCGATCTTCATGCGGGAAGTGTTAAAGGCGCTATGGTTAACATGGTTAATGTCATGTCAAAGTTTCTCAATGTCGGGCTTACACTCGAGCAGGTCATCGAGCGTTCTACAATAAATCCGGCTCGTGAAATCAATCATCCTGAACTGGGAAATCTTTCGGTCGGATCGACAGCGGATATTGCCATATTGAAATTAGAAAAAGGAAAATACACATTTCTCGACACAAGCGGTGGTAAGATTAAAGGCAATAAAAAACTCGAAAACTATATAACGGTTTACGGCGGAAGAATCGTTTTCGATCCCTACGGGATAAGTTATCCAAATTGGGAGGAAATTCCCAAAGATGACCAATACTGGGAAAATATATCCAAGCAATATTATTAAACCCGATTAATTCATAATAATTTTTTACATAAAAAATAATGAAAAGATTAACAATCCGTTATGCCGAATTATGTAAAAAAATATTAATTGCCCGGGATGACGCGAATCATCTGGGTTTTCGCTGTAGGGGTTTGATTCATCAAACCCTTACTTTTTATAAAAAGAACCACTTAGCTTTTTACATCTGTAAAAGCATAAACTTTAACAGAAGGGAAAGGAACGATGAAAAAACAGATATTACAATCGGTCTTCGGTAAAGTGGCTGTTGTTCTGTTTGCTGTTGTGGTTTCCGCCGTTTCTGCACCGTCAGCAGCTCAATACGATATTCTTCTCAAGGGCGGTTATGTCATCGACCCGGCGAACAATATTAACAGCAAAATGGATGTTGCGGTTGAAAAAGGGAAAATCGCCCGCGTGGGAAGGAATATAACTGGCTCAGAGGCTGAAAAGGTGGTCGATGTTTCCGGTTACTATGTGACTCCAGGACTTATCGATAATCATGTGCACTGTTTCAGCACTTTTCCGGGAAGGTATATTTCGGTCATAGCCGACCATCACCATTTCCAGTCAGGTGTTACCACTGTTGTTGATGCAGGCACTTCCGGAGCTCTGGACTTTCCTGTTTTCAAGAAAGAAATTGACCGTTCAAAAGTAAGGATACTGGCGTTTCTCAATATAGTCGCTCATGGAATGAACGGAGATTATGAAAATGACCATACGGATTTTAACGTAAAACTGGCGGTTGAAACAGCAAAAAAATATCCGGATATTATAGTCGGACTAAAAACGGCCCATTACAGAAATACTAATTTTGATGAATTTCACGGGCCCTGGACAATCGCAGACAGCGTTCTTGCGGCTGGACGCATTACCAACCTGCCGATAATGTATGACTTACATCCTGCGTCTGGATCAGGCCGTTATCCTGACCGCTCATTCCGCGATCTTGTTCTGAAAAAATTACGGCCGGGTGATATATATACCCACTGTTTTGCCTATCAGTTTCCGATAGTGCTCGAAAACGGGAAAGTAAATCCTGACGCAATAAAAGCTAAGGAGCGGGGGGTTTATTTTGACGTGGGCCACGGCGCCGGCGCTTTTACATTCCGGCGTGCTGTTCCGGCAATCAAGCAAGGATTCTATCCCTACTCGATCAGCACCGATCTTCATATCGGAAACGTAAACGGTCCTGTTGTGAATCTTGCAAATGTCATGTCAAAATTCCTCTGCATGGGGATGCCGCTTGAGGAAGTTATCCGATGCTCTACCATGAATCCCGCGCATGAGATCAACCGCCCGGACCTTGGTGCCCTCTCGGTAGGCGCTGTGGCTGATATTGCAGTGCTTGAACTCCACGAGGGAGAATTCGGTTACACCGATATCGGCAGAGGAAAAATCATAGGCGATAAAAAACTAAAGTGCGTTTTGACGATGTTCGGCGGAGAAGTTGTATATAACCTTTCCGGAGTAAGCTATCCCCTCTGGCAGAATATTTCAAAAGATCACCGGTACTGGAGCAAACCAGTGCCCGGCAGGTAATATGCCCGCCGGTTTGATGCTGGTAAAACATAATACTGAAAATGGAAGAAATTGTACGATGAAGAAATTTATTTCAGTTTTATTCAATTTATTTGTGTTTGTTTCTATGGTTTCCGCTGTCCGGGCACAGGTAAACACAAAATACGATATACTCCTCAAGGGTGGGCATGTAATCGATCCGGCAAACAACATTAACAGCATAATGAATGTTGCAGTTGCGGATGGTAAAATCGCCCGTATCGATACAAGTATTCCGGCTTCTGAAGCGAAGAAAGTTATAGATGTATCAGGTTACTACGTAACTCCCGGCCTGATTGACATTCATGTTCACTGCTTTCATAATTCTCCCGTAAAGAGTTATCAGATTTCTGTGATAGCCGATCACCACCATTTCTCATCCGGAGTAACGACCGTTGTCGATGCGGGAACTTCGGGAGCGGATACCTTTGAATCATTTAAGGAGGTTATCGACCGCTCAAAAGTCAGGATACTCGCTTTTTTGAATATAGCTGCGCCGGGAATGGGCCCTGCCGAAATGGAGCCGCCGGAGTTTAATGTCAAGCGTGCGGTCGAGACTGCAAAAAAATATCCCGATAACATAGTCGGATTCAAAACCGCTCATTATTTTGAGATAAGCACGAAAAGACGCTTCGATGCGGCTCACCCGCCTTGGGCGTCTGTAGACAGTGTTCTTGTGGCAGCACGCCTGGCGGGTCTCCCTGTGATGTATGATGCCCATCCTAAACCGCCGGAGGGAGGGTATCCCGCACGTTCCTTAAGGGAGCTTCTACTCGAAAAAATGCGGCCTGGTGACATTTTTACACATATTTTCTACCGCGGTTTTCCTGTAGTGGATAAGAATGGAATGGTCAATCCCGATGTGTTCAAGGCGCGGGAACGCGGAGTGGTTTTCGATATCGGGCATGGACAAGCCGCTTTCGCGTTTAAATATGCGATTCCGGCTATAAAGCAGGGATTTCCGCCCAATTCTATCAGTACCGACTTACATATTGGGAATGTCAACGGCCCTGTATTGAACATGGCGAATGTCATGTCAAAATTTCTCAACATCGGAATGACGATAGAGGATGTTATTCAATGTTCGACAACAAATCCTGCAAAAACGATTAACCGTCCCGAACTAGGGAACCTGTCCGTGGGATCGACCGCTGATATTGCAGTACTTAAAGTGTTAACCGGCGATTTCGGTTATACTGATTGCGGAAGAGGAAAAATCAAGGGCGATAAGAAAATCCAGTGTGCCCTGACGCTTTTCGGCGGAAAGGTGGTATTTGATATTTCGGGAATCAGTTACCCACTCTGGCAGGATATTCCAAAAGACGACAGGTACTGGCAGAGACCACCGCAAGAATGGTGATTCGCCAATTGTTGCTTGAATACCTGAAGTTGCCGCTTAAATATGTTATATATTTATTAAAATTTGCCCGGCCTCCTGATTTATTCTGATTTATGTTTTTCCGGTGGAGGGAAAAACAGGGAATGGTCACGCTTGACTTTGTTTTAAGAATTCGGTATTTTTATAAAGCTAATTAAAAGAATTTATTACAACGCGAAAGCGGCAATCCGCACACGGGATAAGTTCCATTATGTCGACTTATATTCGGGAAAGACGTAACAGTATCATAGAGGCTGTGGTTATAACCTATATGGCAACCGGCGAACCGGTAGGTTCAGCGTTTATTGCCGGTAAATGCGGTCTCGGCCTGAGCTCGGCAAGCATCCGTTCGATTATGAAATCGCTCGAGGTAGAAGGATTTTTAACTCAGCCGCATACCTCGGCCGGCCGTGTGCCGACTGTCAAATGTTACCGGTATTATGTCAGGCATCTGATGCCTGAAATGAATCTTCCTGAAATTGAACGGGAGACTCTCAAAAGAATAATTGAAGACCGGATGAAAGAATATGATGCGGATATGTTTATGCACCATGTGGCCACAGTCCTTTCCGAGGTAACCGACCTTGTCGGTGTTGCTGTGGCGCCGGGATTTGAGCGGGGTATTTTCAACAGGTTGGAGATTGTTAATCTCGGCGGGTCGAGATATATGCTTATCATATCATTGAAAAACGGTTTGGTAAATACCATCAATATCACCCTGGATCGTATAATTCCAAGGCGGAAAATTGAGGAAACCGCCCGACTTCTTACTAACAGGCTTTCCGGATTGACAATATCGGAGATAAAAAAATCCATTGGCCGCCGGCTCAAGGATGTTTCCGGGGGAGATCTGAAACTGGTTGAGGTTATTCTCACGAAGAGAGATCGGATTTTCAGTTTTTCCGATGACAGAAACGTTCATATAGCGGGGCTTTCAAGAGCCCTTGCACATCCCGATTTCGAACCGGTTGACCATTCACTGAAACTTGTGGACATGTTTGAACATAAAAACGAAATTGCTAAAGCGCTCAAGCTGGCGGCACAGGATGAAAGCGATGTTTCAATTCATATTGGCGGAAGAGGGCCGTGGGGTTCAAATCCTCCCTTGTCACTGGTTTCAGCCATGTACCACACGGGAACGGTGGCTGGAGTTATTGGTGTTATCGGCCCAGCGCGTATCCAGTATCCGAAACTTTCAGCGCTTATGAGGTATGCCGCTACAATCACTTCGCATTTCTATTCATCCTGACAGGGTAAAATCGAATGTTCGCCCGTTAACAGCAACATTATATTATAATCTGGTTACCAGATTGTGTTTTTGGAACTTTTCTTTTATTGTGTTGTTTAATGAAGCTGTAAGATTTTTTTGGTTTAACTCAGAATAAAAAAATCAAATAAGAATTTAACATAGTATGGACACAGAAAATACGTTTAATAATAGATTCTTTTAGAAGTAATAAAAAAGTGTATGCAGTAATACCGTAAGCCGAATAATTTATGTAATATCAAGAGGTCAGTATTTATGGCAGATAAAAAGAGAAAATCCCACCATACAAAAGAAGCGGAAGAAAAAATAACAACTGAAGACTCCGGGCAGAAAAAGGAAATTGTAGAATTGCAGGATGAAGCTGAAACCAGGAAAGAACAGGCAGCCACGGACGGAGTTGATACAAAAAAACAGGAAATAAAAGAAACAACCGATGTGACAGAAGAAGAGCCTGAAGCGCCCTCTGCTGAAGAAAGGTTTACAGCTCTTAATGATAGGTATCTCAGGCTTCTGGCCGAGTATGATAACTACCGGAAGAGAACCGAGCGTGAAAAAATAGAGCTTATCAGCACCGCATCTGAAAACCTCATGATTGGGCTTTTACCTGTTCTCGACAATCTCGACAGGGCAACCGAACACAAAAACGATAAAGCGTCGTTTGAAGAATATGTAAAAGGGATAGCGATCATTGAGGATCAGTTCCGGGCAGCGCTCTCCAAGGATGGTCTTGAGACGATAGAAGCTGTCGGCAAACCGTTTGATCCGGTGATTCATGAAGCGGTAACGCAGATTGAGACCGATGAATTCGAGTCGGGTATCGTGAGCGCTGAAGTGGAAAAAGGGTATATGCTATTCGGCAAGGTGATACGTCATCCAAAGGTTATAGTTAGTAAATAATATCATATTAACCATGTAAAACGGTTAATATGATCCTTGAAATCTGAAATTTTCAAAATAAGAGTAAAATAAATGGGAAAAGATTATTATCAAATTCTCGGTGTCGATAAAACCGCATCGGATGATGAAATAAAAAAAGCATATCGCAAGATGGCTCTTAAATACCACCCCGACAGAACAAAAGAGGACAAGCAGGCTGAAGCAAAATTCAAAAAAACTGCTGAAGCCTATGAGGTTCTCTCCGACCCGGATAAAAAGGCAAAATATGATCGGTTCGGTGAAGAAG
>JABHYP010000702.1 GCA_018656855.1 Candidatus Latescibacterota bacterium
CTTTTTCATCGGGTTCAGTGTTAAAAAGACCCGGAATAAGGACTTCTGCGCCATCGAACAGGGCCCACTCCTTCCAGTTATCGTTCGGAAAACCATAAGGGCTGTAGGGATGATACAGCGTGGTTGTATCAATGCACATTTTGTCCCTGATGTCATCCTCAATCTCACCAAGCATCTGGTATGATTCAACAACCTTTACACGGTCATCTTTTCCGCCCAGACCATAGGCTTTTCGCAGATAATATAGGGCGCTTGCAGCAATACTTGTCTCGAACGTACCGCCGAAATCCACCGGAACCCTGTCCGGCTGACGGTGGTTAATTGCAGCTTGAATCCTCTCTCGTGATGTCATACTGTTTCCTTTATACGAAAATAAATATTATTGTTTTAAAAACAAAATATTAACATATTTTTTTGAACTGCTACGTAAAATCAGATGTATTTACTCCGGATTAAAGAAAATTTTAACACCAGAGAGAACGTAAAAATCGAATTTAATAATATATAACTTGAAAAAGTTTATTCCAACATTTAAAGCGAAAAAAAATACAACATCTATTTTATTGATTTATCTCATTAATTTTAGCTCTTTTTTTAAATCAAATCTATGAATAATTCGTGTAAATAGAAGTCTGAAAAAAATTAATCAATATTTTATACATACTATTCTTTTCTTTTTTTTCTTTTTTTGTCAACCTTTACTTATATAATCCCGTCTTACTGGTTAGTAAGGGAGAATGAATGAATGATGACTTTAATCTGATCAAGCAAGCTCAAAGCGGTGATATAGGCGCCTTTCGTGATATTGTAGAAAGATATAATAAGCGTATATATTATTTGGCATTTGATTTAACCGGTAACGGTGAGGATGCGGAAGACCTTTCACAGGAAATTTTTATTAAAATGTTCCGCTCATTAAAAGATTTTCGCGGTGAATCTAAATTAAGCTCATGGTTGTATCGTATTACAGTTAATACGTGGATTGATATGAAACGAACAAGAATTTTTAAATTACGTTCACTGGAAGAACCTTTCGAAGAAGAGAATCTGGGAGATTATGGTGTTACCGGCGAATTGATTGGTGGGAATCCGGAGAAAAATGCTGAAGCATCTATAATGCGAAAACACCTTCAATGGGCGCTTAAGAAACTTTCACCAAGAGAACGTTCGGTTTTCGTACTACGACACTATAATGACATGCGAATGATAGAAATTGGAGAAACTTTAAACATATCTGTTGGATCAGTTAAAAGTCATTTATTTCGTGCAATAAAAAAACTACAAAAAAGTCTGGCTTTTTTAAAGCATGAATAATTAGAGGAAAACCTGAAAATGAAAAATTGCAAAAAGATTCAAAGTTGGCTTTTAGAAGCGTTTTACGATGAATTAAACGAAGAACAAAAAATGTTGTTCGAAGACCACCTACGAAAATGTCCGGATTGTGCAGGAGAATTTAAACGCATCAAATCTACATTAAGTCAAATGGCAAATTATAAACGACCGGAACCTGGAACTGAATTCTGGGACAGTTATTGGGATAAACTGTACTACCGACTTGAAACAAGTCGAAAATCATATTCAATACGAAAGTGGTGGAAAAAACGTTATGAAAGGTCCAAATGGGGCTATTCACGACTTTACAAATCGGTAGCAGTAGCAGCGGTATTTATTATCGGTATTGTAATTGGCATGCGTATTAATTACGGTTTCCGTTATCAGGGTGAGATGGCACAACTGAGAGAAGAAGTTCATGAGATGCGTCAACTGGTCACTAAATCACTGATAGACCAGCCCTCGGCAATCAAACGTCTGCATGGTTTAAGTATGAGCAGTTATGTAAAAGATCCGGACGAACAGTTTCTCTCGTTGCTCCTTGTGATCTTGAACTCTGATCCGAATATCAATGTCCGGCTGGCTGCCGTTAATGCATTGCGCACGTTTTGTGACAGCCCCTGGGTCAGGACCGAATTAGCCAGTTCTCTTTCCAACCAAACATCACCTCTGGTGCAAATTTCTCTGATTGATCTGCTGGTTGAAGTACAGGAACAGGGAGCGTTTGCGGTTTTTAGAGCGCTGATAGATGATCAAAAAAGTATTGAAGATGTAAAAAAGCGGGCTGAATGGGGTATTAATCAAATAATATAATAAGGAGGCAGTGATGAAAAAATTTATTCAATTCTCAGGTGTGATTGTTTTGATGGTCATGTTTTCCACTAATATACACGGTGAAAACAATAATGAAGATACCATGACAATGGAATTCAGTGATCCATCCAGACCGGGCCTGCTGAAAGTTTCTGGTGGCAAAGGGGATGTTACCATTAACGGATATAATGGAAAAGAAGTCATTATTAAAACGATATTGGAGATTGAAAACTTAACGAGCCTCCCGAAACACAAAAAAGCAAAGGGACTGAAACGAATTTCCGGTACCAAGCTTAATGTGGCTATCGTAGAGGATGAAAATACCATCGTAATATCACGGTCATTAAAAGATAAAATTGAGATGTTTATACAGGTGCCGTTCAAAACTTCTTTAAAATCAGTGGGTGGTATTTTTGAAGGAAATATCGAAGTTAAAAACATATCAGGTGAGATAGAAATAAACACTTCTGTAAGTAGTATTACTCTATTGGATATTTCTGGTGAAGCTGCTGTAAATACGATTACTGGCAAAATAGTCGTTACTTTTAAGGATATTAATCGTGAAAAACCCATGTATTTCAGTGCGGTGGATGGTTATATCGATGTCACCTTTCCCCCTGATACACAGGCTAACTTAACTATAAAGAATGTTGATGGTGACGTATTTACCGATTTTGAAATAGATTTAACGAGTAAGCCCAAAGTGGAGAAGAAAAAGACCTCTTCAGGTAGGGCTAATATTAGACCAGGAAATAATATCACCGGGAAAATAAATGGTGGCGGACCTGAAATTCAACTGATAACGGTTACTGGCAACATCTATGTTAGGAAAGGGGAATAATATATGTGACATACACTATTACTTTTCAGACAACCTTTCAGAGATAGTTTACGTCTAATCAAACTTACGATTCACTCACACCATCTTTTGTATCAATTTCCTCAGAATACGTATTTTTGAAATCTGAATTCATGTGAGTAAAACCTGAAGAAATTCAAATGATGTTATTCTTCACGGATTTACTAAAGGGAGATTACTATGCCAAAATCGATATTAAGATATCTAATATTACTAATGTTACTGACAAATATTCTTGTTGTTTCCTCGCCGGGCATGGCAGCAGGCGCGGATCAACAGTTGTACCGAATACCAATGGTATCCTCTCCAGTTAAAATCGACGCTGTACTCGATGAGCAGGTATGGCAGGACGCTTTGGTGGTTGAAATCAAGAATGAAATTCAGCCC
>JABHYP010000703.1 GCA_018656855.1 Candidatus Latescibacterota bacterium
CTCAGCTGTCCGGGCAGCTCTTCCGCTCATGGATTTACGGCTCTTTCCCGATGTGAGCGTTACATCTCCGACGACAACGGCAATCCTGCCGCCGGAAGGTATCGACGAAGGTGTCATACGGAAAATCCTGCGGGAAAAGCATGGCGTTCTTATTGCCGGAGGACTTGAGGAATATTATCAGAAGATGTTCCGAATAGGCCATATGTCGATGACCGCATCACATGAATATATCATTCCGACACTCTCGGCGCTGGAAATGACCATGCGGGAACTGGGTGTCGACATTACACCGGGTTCCGCTGTTGGAGCGGCACAGGAGGTATTTGCAAAAGGAGTTCTTTAAAGGCGGCTGTAACTAAGTGGTTCTTTTCATAAATAATGTGACATAATAAGCCTTAAATAAGGCACGGTCATTGCTATGCATAGCCGAATCAATCCCCTCTCTTAGATTGCTTCGCGCACTCCGTTCACTCGCAATGACATGTAGTAATTATGTTACAGTATTTATAAAACTTTTTACTATGCTGTATAAAAATATAAACCCGAACATCAGGCATATAAACCATACAAACAGGAGCATAAATGAAACGCATACCGCTCGAAAAGGCAACAGTCTTCGAAATTGACCACCGACTTGAACCGGCAATACACGTCGAGCCAGGCGAAAAGTTTATTCTTGAAACTGAAGATGCCGCGGCAGGGTATCTTCGTGACGAATCTATCCTGCCGAAGCCTGAAAACCGCCCGACACATGCTTTCAATCCTCCTAAGCTTAATCCTGTCACAGGCCCGATTTACGTAGAGGGAGCCGAAAAAAATGATGTTATTGTGGTCACAGTGGAGAAAATCATACCTGACACACAGGGGTACACCATTTTGCAGCCGGGTGACGGTCTTTTCGGCGATTCTCTGAAATACAGTAAAACCGCTGAATATTTCACACGTATTCTGAAGCATATTCCCGGACCTTCAGGGACTCTTGCGGACGGTGACTGTATTCTAAACGACCGCTCGCGATGGAACCTTGCGCCTTTCATAGGTACAATGTGCCTGACTCCGGAACGCGAGGCGCCCGCATCGGTCAATGTCCAGGGCCCCTGGGGAGGCAATCTTGACAGCCGTGATTTCTGCGAGGGCTCGCGGATATATTTAAATAGCTACGTTCCGGGCGGACTTTTATTCGCCGGAGATGTCCACGGCAGCCAGGGGGACGGCGAACTCAGCGGAACAGCTAACGAAGTCCGCGCCGAACTCACTCTTTCCTGTACAATAATAAAGGGTAAAACCATACCGCACGTGCGCGTTGAGAAAAACAATGCTATCATCGGGCTTTTTTGCGAAAAACCGCTTGAAAACGCCGTAAAGGGCGCCGTATCCAATCTCATGGAATGGATGGTCAGCGATTACGGTTTTAATGAGCGCGATGCATACCTTCTTATTGGCACATGTCCGGATTTCAGGATAAATATCTACCAGATGGTCGATATTACCGGATTGTCGTATACCGCCGGAGCAGAATTGCCTAAAAAGTATCTGTTATGAAAAATAGGGGCGTATATGGTTTATAGTTTGTGGTTTATGGTTTATAGGATGAAAAGTGAAGTGTAAATAATGAATTATCAATGCTTAATTGTGAAGTATAACAACTGACAACTGACCACAGACTAATTTAAATCTGGAATATGGAATTTAAAATATGGAATTTAAAACATGAGCATACTTCTTGACAAAAATACACGTGTCCTTGTTCAGGGAATCACCGGGAGAATTGGCAGCGTTCAGACACGCTGGATGCTCGAATATGGAACCTCTGTTGTAGCGGGAGTGACACCGGGCAAAGGAGGCTCGGATGTAGAGGGCGTTCCGGTCTTTGACAGTGTCGAGGAGGCAGTACATGAAACCAACGCTGAAGCATCGGTGTTCTTTGTACCTCCTGCTTTTGTCAAAGATGCGTTTTTTGAAACGGTTGCCGCTGGAATCAAACTTATTGTTGTCGTTCCCGAGCATGTGCCAGTTCATGATGTAATGGAGATGCGCGCACATGCTCTC
>JABHYP010000704.1 GCA_018656855.1 Candidatus Latescibacterota bacterium
GCCAGCTAACCGCATGCTTGGAGAGATCATCATAAATAATCAGCGCATGCTTTTTATTGTTCCGAAAATGTTCTCCGATGGTTGCGCCTGAAAAAGGAGCAATGTACTGCATCGGTGCAGGATCAGCAGCCGAAGACGCAATTACGACTGTATAATCCATTGCGCCAGCTTCCTCTAGCGATGCAACGACCTTTGCAACAGTGGACAATTTTTGCCCGATGGCCACGTAGATACAATTAACGTCGGTATCTTTCTGGTTGATGATAGTATCGATTGCGAGTGCGGTTTTACCTGTTTGACGGTCACCGATGATAAGCTCGCGCTGTCCGCGGCCTATAGGAACCATGGAGTCTATGGATTTCAGCCCCGTTTGGAGCGGCTCCTTAACCGGCTGGCGGTCGAGAACGCCGGGCGCTTTAACATCAACGGGCTCGTTTTTTTCAGAATGTATCTCACCTTTGCCGTCAATAGGCTGGCCAAGAGGATTAACAACACGGCCAAGCATCTTATCGCCTACAGGAATGGACATGACCTTTCCCGTTCTTTTTACCTGGTCGCCCTCACTTACGAGCTCATTGGGGCCGAAAAGAATGCACCCGACACTGTCCTCTTCAAGATTAAGCGCCATACCGAAAACGCCATTGGGAAATTCAATGAGTTCGGAATAGACGCAGTTATTGAGGCCGTATACTCTCGCAACACCATCACCACTATGAATAACAGTTCCGACCTCTTCAACGTCAAGTTCGATTTTAAATTCACTTATTTCCTGTTGTATGACTGAACTAATTTCTTCCGGTTTTAAATTCATTTTCCGAACTTCAGCCTCCCTTTTATATTTTTTTGTATTCCAGGATTTTATTGTTAAACTGATATATATCAGCCCGAATATAGAAAAATGTTTTCGACATCCGGTCTAATTCTTAATTATTTATAAGTTAGATATAATTTTTCTGATCTGGCCTTTTATACTCATATCAATTAACTTGCCTTCCCCTTCGAGTTTAAAACCACCGACAATTCCCGGATCAATAGAACGCTCCACAACTGCCTTTTTGCCGAAGTACTGACTCAGCTTTTCTGCAATCTCTTCAAGTTCGGAAACCGATGGCTCATATGCGGTAGTCAGTTTAATACGTATGCGGTCATTAATCCGGTCGGATATTTCCTCAAACTCTTCAGCCAGGGATGTAAGTATCTCCATGCGATCTTTATTTATAAGCAGTTTGAGAAGACTCAGTGTTATGGAAGATATTTCAAGCTTCTTTGCAATGTTCCCGATAACCTTGAGCTTGACATCACGAGTGTTCAGAGGGCTTGTGAAGAATTCATTAATTGAAGAATCTGATTCAAAAACCCCGGCGAGCGCCTTGGTATCCTCAGCCAGTGCTGCAATATTTTTCTTGACTGCATCTCCATACAGAAACGATTTTGCGTATCTTTTTGCTACTCGTTTGTTAGCGATCATGTCAGTTCCTGCGAATTAAAAGCATTGAATCCCTGTTCCACTGCCAGGACACATAACTGCATAATATAAAAGGATTAAAGCCCAAGAGAATCAAGATTCTTGTTTATCAATTCCTTGTGATCATCTTTTGTTATTTCACGCTCGAGAACTTTTTCAGCCAGATTAACAGTCATCGATGCCACTTCCTTACGCAGATCCTGCTTGATTTGCTCAGCTTCCATGAGGATTTCACTTTTGGCGGAATCGATCATCGATTGAGTATGCTCCTTAGCCTCTGCGATCATTTCACGACTTTCCGTAGAGGCGCTGGACTTTGCCTTATCGATAATTTCGGCAGACTTTATACGGGCATCCTTAATAATCTGGTCATGTTCTGTTTTCAGTTCTTCCGCCCGCTTTTTATTCTCCTCTGCGAGTTTCAGTGATTCTTCAATCTTTCTGGCGCGGTCATCAAGAAATTTCAACATCGGTTTCCAGAGCACTGCTCCGAGAACGAAAATAAGAAGAATGAAATTAAGTATTGTTAAAATTACTGTCGCATTAATACTGATCATATTGTTTTCTCCGGTTATGTTTCATAACAAAAGCGTATATTAGAATTAGAAATTCACAATTGTTATGCTTTATCTACATCCGGGATGTAAAAATAATAAAAAAACAGCGTGAGATTATAAAATCCTGTTAATCGCCTTTATTGTCCTCCCACAACAAAAATCAGCAGAAGGGCGATAACAAGCGAATAAATACCCGTTGACTCGGATACTGCCTGGCCTACAAGCATGGTTCTTGTAAGCAGGGCTGCATGTTCGGGAGAACGGGCTATACCTTCACACGCTTTCCCGGCGGCGAAACCTTCACCGAGTCCGGGGCCGAGGGCGCCCATTCCCATACAGAGACCGGCTCCGAGATACTGCGCCATTTGTACCAAATGTTCTCCACTCACTTCCATATCATAACTCCTTTCATATTAAAATTATGTTTTATCAATAAGTATAAGCAAAAACGCAATAATCAATGAATAAATTGCAGTTGTAATGGCTACTGCCTGTCCCAAGAGCATAGTCCTGGTGAGGACACCCCCGAGACGCGAGTCCCGCGACATTCCCCATATAGCATTTTTTGCCACGAAACCTGTGCCGGTATCCGGGCCCATTGCGCCCAGCCCCATAGCGAAACCGGCTCCAAGTATGGCGCCGATAACAGCGGGGCTATCGTTTGTATGCGGTGAGAGACACAGGAGCATGGATATCACAAGCGCAAAAATACAACCTGTCTGCACGATTGCCTGGCCGACAAGTGTGGTAAGGAGAATACTCGATGAGAGACGTGGATAGCGGCCTATCGATTCGCAGGCAGATGCGCCGGCCTGGCCGGAACCTACACCCGCGCCTATCGCGCCGAATCCCATGCAGAATCCTGCTGCAATGATACTGACAGCGGAAGCCACGCCGCCTTCGCTCGATACCACGAACAGGAGTATGATAGATACAAGTAGACCGAAAATACCCGCTGTTTCAGCAACAGCCTGTGTTATAAGCATTGTACGGACTATTTCGTTCGATGCCCGCGGCTGACGTGCGATTGCTTCGGAAGCTTTGAAGGCGATGTAGCCCTCGCCAAAACCACTTCCGAAAGCGGCAATTCCCACTGCCATGGCAGCTCCTATGAATTTTGAAACGTAAATCCAGTCCATTAGACTAACCTTTTCTTACAAATTATATTACTCTGCAGTGGCTACCGCAATATATGTCATACTTAGCATTGTAAATACAAAAGCCTGAATAGTACCGACAAAGATACTGAAAAAAAGATTGAGCCCCACCTGTAACAGTGTGTATTTCATCAGATAGGAAATCACCATCACAATTATCGCACCTCCGAGAATATTTCCGAATAAACGGAACGCCAGCGAAACACCCTTTGCAAGCTCGCCTATAACATTCAACGGAGCCATTATAAAGAAAGGGTCAAGATAACTTTTCAGGTATGATTTAATGCCCTTCACTCGAATGGATTCGAAGTGGACGATAAAAATAATGACAAGCATATGACCGACCGTTACATTCAAGTCGCGTGTTGGCTCTACCCCGAAGGGGATGGTGCCGAATATGTTTGATATCCACAGGAATATAAAGAGAGAACCGATCATGGGCAAATGGCGCTTACCTTCTTCACCAAGTGTTTGAACAACAAGGCCTTGAAATAAATCGGTAAGAAGCTCGAAGGCGCTCTGAAGCTTTCCGGGGACTTCTTTTAAAGATCTGGTGGCAAGGAACGCAAAAAGGATGATGAGAGTATCGACAATAATCATCATTATCGCAGTATCTTTATTTAATGCCAAGAATCCCCCCGGTGTTCCATCTAGATCCCATTTCTCAACGTCCTGAAAATTGGAAAGTCCCATTTCATACTTCATAAATTTGACGAAGCCAAGATCTGCCCAAACCTCACCTTCTTTTTCAGCATCGGGGCTGAAACCGCCGAATACTATAAGTATAATAATCTGGAGAACAAAAACCGCAGCTATCAGTATTAGAAGTTTTTTTGCACTCATTATTGTTAACCTTTTGAAATCTTCCTGTTCATGCTAATTCTGCTAAATGCTTGGCTTACGATGAGTTGAGCTTGAATAAAAAAGAGCCCGACAAACGTTGCAAAGATATTAAAATCGGTACGTTTAGTGATAATAACGATAAAACCGAACATAATAGCAAAGCGAAGGGCATACCTGCCGATTATAAATTTACGGGCCTTTTGGGGATTCTTCCCCGTAATTTCAAAAACATCTGTGGCCATAAGCTGGAAGTTTACCACGCTTACGGCAGTTCCCGACAAAAAACCCAGTCCAACCGAACGCGACCACAGAGCCAAAAGGAGTACCCCAATAACAAGTCCGAAGAAAATGGTTGATTTTTGAGTTTTTCGTACGAAATCCCTTATCAAAACTGCGTTTTCCATGGTTTCAAAGTTACGTTAGGGATTTCAGGCTTTATTTTCTAAAAAAGGCCGCGGAGCCAATTCCTGTTTTTGAGTATTTATCTGCTCACCGCTGCTACAGCTTCCGGTAAACAGAGAACCCTCTTCAATAACAAGTAGTTTTGCGGTGAGATCACCCTCAA
>JABHYP010000705.1 GCA_018656855.1 Candidatus Latescibacterota bacterium
AATCGCAAAGATAGCCGGCGCTCTTGCAAAGGGCAATATTAACATCAAGGATATTGAGGTCATGAAAGTTCGTGAGGGCGAAGGCGGTACTATCAGGCTTGCCTTTGAAAACGACGATGATGCCGGGCGTGCGATTGAGACTCTTTCGAGTATCGGGTACGCCGCCCGGATGAGGGGGTAGAGTGCGATTCGACATTAAATCTCATAGCCCGCTTGCAGGAAGGACATCCCTTCCCGGGGATACAGGCCTTACGCTTTCAACAATGGCTATTGGCATGCTTTCCCCGGAACCGGTTGCTGTTGTAAATCCCTCTCAATCTCAGCATGTGGCAGGATTCAAAAAATTCCTGCAACAATACGGCGCCGAGTTTAATGATGTACAGGATGGGTTTTCCATGCAGGGGAAACTCTATGACATGGATATTATTATTGGCGACGATGTTCCTGATTCAGTCCTGCATCTTGTAATATGCGGAGCTGTCTTTTCAGGGAAGTCTGTAACGATACTGAATAAAACAGATAAAAAGGTCTCCATCGTAAAATATTTACCTGATATAATGAAGAATACAGGCCTTACAGATGAGAGCATCACAGAAGAAGAGGATACTATATCGATACATCCGGGGACTCTTAATAGCGATACCGAAGTGACAGTCACATCCTCATGGGCATTTGAGGCGGTCGGCGTTTCTACACTGGCTTCCCGTTCAAACCTAACTGTTGTATATCCCGTTCAAACCGTATCCCATTCCGAGCGTCTGCTAACGCTGCTGGGATGTCAAATTGTACCGATAGATAACAATAAAAGCCATGAGACTGAACTGGCGCGCCGCATTGCAAAAGCATCGGGTAAAACATCAATGGAAATACGTCGGTTTGAGTGGAACGGAGTTGCTGCAAAAACCATACTAATTCCCGGCGACACAAGCCTTGCTGCAGCGGTTGCCGGTACTGCTGCGGTTATACCAAAATCGGATGTTGTTCTAAAAGATGTTTTATGGGAACGAAGCAGGAGGGGATTCTTCGATGTCCTGCGCCGCATGAAAGGTAATATCTCTTATGACCATGTTTGCAAAGAAAATTCCTTTGACTCGGCGGATGTAAGAATAAGCTGGAGTAAGCTTGAAGGTATTCAGCTCACCGCCGAACAGGCGACCGCGCTAACAGCTGAGCTGCTGCTTCTTGGAGCTGTTGCCGCGTCAACTCATGGCGAGACTGTAATAAGTGACTGTAATGATGAGGCCAGCCTTGGCAGAGAGGCGTTCACAATTCTTGCCAGAGGACTTGAAATGCTCGGGGCTCATGTTGGCGACTATACAGATGGAATTGCGATAAAGGGTGGAAATGAACTCAAGGGCGACCTTGTCGATTCCGGCGGCAGAGCGGATGTTGCTCTTGCGCTTGCGGTTGCGGGAATGAATGCTTCCGGGACGACAACTGTTTTCGGATTTGACGGCAGCGCCTATCCTGTCGGGTCATTCATGGATATTGTGAAAGTACTTTCTTCGTAGAGACCTGGCCTGGTAATAAGAAAGTTAATTTTTAACTGTGTTCTTTATTATATGAAATTTAATTAGTAATGATGCACTGCATTTCCCTGATGATATTTGTTCCGTTGACTCAACTATATCATTGTAAAAATATATTTCACTATATCCCTCAATGAGCTATACTACATATGCTGTGATTGCAATAAAAAACCAGTGTATTTAAGAAGAAGTCAGTAAAATAAATAATTGATGCTTGTTTTTCAATGCTCAACCCTGAAATATAACAACGGACAACGGACTATTTGATACCTGGAATTTTAACCTTTTTTCGGAGTAATCATGAAATCAATTTTAAGGCTTTTAGCACTTGTTTTAACGGCAATATTTTCAGTGGTTGCTGTCATTAAGTTTGTAAAGGGATGTTCCTGGAAGGAAGCAGTCGGCATCCTCGAAGAATTATGTAAAGAATGCAAGGAAGCCTGCCCCTGCTGTAATGAATCTAAAACTACCGGATAAACTGTTAGTTCTGATGAAAATTAGTGGAAAAACGACAGTATACGGGGTCATCGGAGACCCAATCGAACACACTCTGTCTCCTCTCATGCACGCAAGCGCAATTGAGAAGATGGGGATAGACGCTGTCTATGTTCCCTTTCATGTTCGTCCCGATGAACTTGAACATGCAATAAAAGGCATTAAAGCTCTGGGTGTCGGGGGATTGAATGTTACTGTGCCTCATAAAACCCGTGTCATGGATTACTTGGACAATCTCACCGATGAGGCAAAAGCTGTCGGGGCGGTAAACACCGTGATAAATCATGATGGCGTTTTAACCGGTGACAATACCGATGTTTACGGATTTACCCGCTGTCTTTTTGTGGACGGCGGCCTTGAACGTTTTCCGAAGCGGGTATATGTTATTGGAGCCGGAGGAGCCGCGCGCGGCGTTGTATATGCCTGTGCAAAAAGCGACGAAGTCAGTGAAGTAGTTGTAATAAACCGCACACTTTCAAAAGCGGAAAAACTCGCCGAAGAACTCTCCGCTGTCACAGGTTCACACATATCTGCGATGCCTGCTATTGAGGAAACATTTAGCGGGATGCTTTCCGATGCAGAACTGTTGATCAATACCACATCAGTCGGGATGTATCCTCAGGTGGAACACTCGCCTGTACCGTACCCGGAAGTTTTTCACGAAGGACAGGTGGTGTGCGATATAATTTACAATCCTTCCGAGACTCGTCTTCTCAGGGATGCCGCTTCACATGGAGCGAAGGTGGTAGGCGGCCTTGCCATGCTTGCATATCAGGGTGCGCGCTCCCTTTCCCTCTGGACAGGAATGGAAGCACCGGCGGAAGTTATGCTCGATGTGCTGAAACAAGAATTTGGGCAATAAAGTGCAAATATAATTACCGATTCAAATACCCTGAAACTTTAAACCTGAAACTATAATTATGCAAAAAGTACACGTAGCGTTTGGCGATCGTTCTTACGACATCATTATTGAAGGCGGAAGCCTTTCCCGCACCGGCTCTTTTGTCAGAGATTGTACAGGCGGAGGGTCACGTAAGGTATGTGTTGTGACCACTGAGAAAGTAGCCGGCCTGTACCTGGATGCCACAATTGATTCGCTTTCCGAAGCAGGATTTGATGTGCTGAAAATCGTTGTCCCCGATGGAGAGGAGTACAAGACGCTCGCAACATACGAAAGCATTTTGACCAGGCTCATCGAGGCGAGGTTTGAGCGGAAAAGCGTGATAGTCCCTCTCGGTGGTGGAGTTATAGGCGATGTGGCAGGATTTGTAGCGGCGACATTGCTGCGCGGAATTCCTTTTGTTCAGGTTCCGACAACCATCGTTGCGCAGGTTGATTCCTCCATCGGCGGG
>JABHYP010000706.1 GCA_018656855.1 Candidatus Latescibacterota bacterium
ATGATGGCAATTTCAGCGTTACCATTCCTTCCTCACGGGCCATAATCTGACATGAAGTACCCGCACTCCGAGCGAAACTGGCTCCACTCCCGGGTTTGAGTTCGATAGCATGAACCATGGTTCCGAGCGGAATACCGGAAAGCGAAAGTGAATTACCGACACGTATTTCAGCATCCGGACCACTCATCAGCTTGTCACCCACAGACAACCCATCAGGTGCAATAATATATGATTTCTCGCCATCGGCATAAATGAGAAGCGCAATCCGCGCCGAACGATTCGGATCATACTGGATTGAATCAACTCGTGCAGGAATTCCGAATTTATTACGCTTGAAATCAATCTTGCGATAAAATCTTTTATGACCTCCGCCTCGCCTTCTGACAGAGATACGTCCCTGAGAATTTCGTCCCCCGGTCTTCCTGAGCGGAACCAAAAGTGATTTCTCAGGTTCGGTACTCGTAATATCCTTAAAGTCGGAAGTTGACATGTGCCGACGGGAAGGTGTAACCGGTTTATACGTTTTGATACCCATAATTATTCCTGAATTAATAATTTACAATATGTTTTCAGTTTATTTCTTCGTTCGTTATATTCAGACGCCCTCAAAGAATTCGATTGTATCGCCTTCCTTTAATTGAATAATTGCGCGCTTCCAATCAGGCCTTTTGCCCTTGAATTTTCCACGGGTTCTTACTTTACCATGCGTCGTGTATGTACAGACATTTGTTACTGTTACTTTAAATAGTTCTTCAATAGCTTTTTTAACTTCGATTTTATTACAGTTTTTCTCTATCTCAAATACGTATTTGTTCTCATTATCTTTCAGCCATGTTGCTTTTTCAGTGATGACAGGTCTCCTGATAATATTTTTTTTAACACTCATCCCTTAAAAACCTCCTTCATCCTGTCAACAGCAGACTTCATGAAGAGAAGAACATCCGAATTCATCACTTCATATGTATGAGCGTTCTCAACAATATCAACTTTTAACTTCGGAATATTCTTTGATGATTTATAGAGAATATTATCTCTGCCGCCGAATAAAAAGATTGCTTTACCTTCCTTGATTCCTAGAGTGTGAAGCATGTTTGCTATTTCTTTGGTTTTCGGCTCATCAAGCGTAAAATCCTCGACAACCTTGATCCTGTCCTCAGCAGCCTTGATGCTGTAGGCACTTTTAAGCGCCAGCCTGCGAAGATTCTGGTTAACCTTTTGTCTGTAGCTCCTGGGTTTAGGACCAAAAGCAACACCCCCGCCTATCCAGTTTGGATTATTCGCGCTGCCCGCACGGGCACGTCCTGTACCTTTCTGCCGATACATTTTTGATTTTGTATATGCAGTCTCACTGCGGGTTTTTGTGGAAGCATTCCCCTGCCGTTTATTGGCAAGGTGAGCTTTTACTACCTGGTGAATCGCTGTTATAGACGGTTCTATGCCAAAAATACCATCCGGTAAATCAATTGTTCCGGTCTCATTGCCGTCACGATTGTAAACCGTTACTGTTTTCATTATAACCTCTAATATTATCTATAATTTATTAAAATCAAAATTTTCTGTTATTAAATAGTCACTCACAAATTTATTTTCTCTGTTCACGATTGTTTCGTAATAAAAACAATACCATTTCGCGAACCGGGAACTGCACCTTTGACAAAAATTATATTTTGCTCCGGATCAACAAGAATAACCTCGAGCCCTTTTACCGTATGCGTTACCGATCCGTATTGACCAGGAAGTTTCTTTCCCTTAAAAACTCTAGACGGATCAGAAGCTGCCCCGATTGATCCGGGAACCCTCTTTGCGCGACAACCGTGAGAAGCATCCCCACTTTTAAACTTGTGTCTTTTCAGAACTCCCGAAAAACCGCGTCCCTTTGTGGTTCCTCTTACCATAACCTTTTCTCCGACCTTGAAAATATCAGCCTTGAGAACATTACCCATCTCGTATTCACTTATATCGTCCACGCGGAACTCTTGCAATACCTTCATCCCCGACAAACCAACTTTGTCAAAAATACCTTTTAAGGGCTTGGATATCTTCTCTGACTCACGATAACCAAGCTTTACAGCATTATATCCATCTTTGCCCTCAAGGCTTTTGATCTGGACTACAGGGCAAGGTCCGGTCTCGATTACAGTTGCAGGATATAACACTCCGCTTTCGCCGTATATCTGGGACATGCCGATTTTTTTGCCAATTATTCCTATCATCTTTATACCTGTATCATTTTCTTTTATGATAGAATTGCGATTATTTGATTTTATACCAAAAATCGTAATTTCTAAATGTTAATTTACCAAGTACTTATTATACCTGGATTTCTATATCAACTCCAGCCGGCAGATCAAGCTTCATAAGAGAATCCACAGTCTGAGGATTTGAATCGTAAATATCTATCAAACGCTTATGAATCCGGGTTTCAAACTGCTCTCTCGACTTTTTATCGATAAATGGGCCTTTCAGTACTGTATAGATCGACCTTCTCGTCGGCAACGGAACCGGTCCTGATATACGTGCACCCGAACGTTTCGCTGTCCTGACTATTTCATCGCTCGAATGGTCAAGCGACGCATGATCGTAAGCTTTGAGCTTGATTCTTATTTTTTGACCTGCCACGTTAACCGCTCCTCACCTATTCAATAATCTTTGCAACCACGCCGGCTCCGATAGTACGTCCGCCTTCGCGGATTGCAAAACGAAGCCCCTCGTTCATCGCTATCGGCGTGATAAGAGCACCTGAAATCTCAATATTGTCACCGGGCATCACCATCTCAACGCCTTTGGGAAGTTCAAGCGTCCCGGTCACATCGGTCGTTCTGAAATAAAACTGCGGGCGGTAGCCGGTGAAGAACGGAGTATGACGTCCGCCTTCATCCTTGGTCAGAACATACACCTGACCGGTAAACTTCGTATGCGGGGTCACAGAACCGGGAGCCGCCAGAACCATACCGCGTTCTACCCTCTCCTTCTCTATTCCCCGGAGCAGCAGTCCTACATTATCTCCCGCCTGACCATCATCGAGTATCTTGCGGAACATCTCTACTCCGGTACATACCGTCTTGATCGTCTCCTTGATTCCAACCAACTCAAGGCTATCCTGGACATGCACTACGCCCTGCTCGATACGTCCCGTAGCAACAGTCCCACGGCCGGTAATCGAAAACACATCCTCAACAGGCATCAAAAACGGCTTGTCAAGAGAACGTTCGGGTATAGGTATATAATCATCAAGCGCCTTAAGCAGTTCAGAAATACATTCTATATCGGGGTTGTTAACATCCTGGCCGTCCCAGTTCATCGCCTTGAGCGCCGAACCTTTTATCACCGGGATATCATCACCAGGAAACTCATACTTCGTCAAAAGATCTCTCACCTCAAGCTCAACAAGTTCAATAAGCTCGGGATCATCTACCATATCCGTCTTGTTCATGAAAACCACTATCCGCGGAACTCCCACCTGACGGGCAAGAAGTATATGCTCGCGTGTCTGCGGCATCGGACCGTCCGCAGCGCTCACCACCAGTATAGCGCCGTCCATCTGCGCCGCTCCAGTAATCATGTTCTTTACATAGTCGGCATGTCCGGGACAGTCAACATGAGCATAATGACGGCCATCAGACTCGTACTCAACATGCGCAGTCGCTATCGTTATTCCACGCTCACGCTCCTCGGGTGCCTTGTCAATATCATCAAAGGTCTGGTGATCAGCCATTCCCTTTTTCGCCTGAACGTTCGTGATTCCGCTTGTTAACGTCGTCTTGCCATGATCAACGTGTCCGATAGTCCCTACGTTCACGTGGGGTTTAGTTCTCTCAAACTTCTCCTTGGCCATGTGGATTCCC
>JABHYP010000707.1 GCA_018656855.1 Candidatus Latescibacterota bacterium
CTCATGTTATTTACACGTAACTTCTTGTAGTCTCCTTCAGGCGTTTCCCCGTTAACATTAAACTCACCATTGTCGCATGCCTCGCCATAGGCTTTGGCAATCGCTTTTATCGCATCGATCAGTTTCTGTGTGCCGTAGTGGTTATCCGGGTGGATAGTCGTTTCGCCGTCCAGCACACTCAACCCTTGCTAAAAACGATTCAACATCGCAATATTCATTATTAGCCAGCTAGCGCCACCATCACCACCCGGAGTAACTAATGCGAGCAAAATTAGTAGCACTGCTGTTAGCCGTTTGCTGCCTGCCCGGACTTGCCGGGCAGGAAACAAAAAAACTGCCACCCGTTGATTTTACCCAGGACACTCTCTCACTGCCGCCCGCCTATTTCCCGGAACTGCCGCCCCAGTTGCGCGCCTGGCTGGAGCAGCGGGAGTACCGCATACCGCAGGTGCATGACCTGCGTATTGCACTATTTGAAGATGGGTGCTTCAATAAACTTGATAAATACAATGTGGCTGCGGGGGATTTTAATGGGGCAGGCGATCAAGACTGGGTGTTTGTCACGTTCAGGGATGATACGCTCAGGGCCTTTATATGTTGGGATTTAAACGTTGATTCAATTGAGCAACTTGACATTTCCGAGTTTTTTCCAGATAAAGGGGGATACAGTAAGCGTTCTTTTCGAGATGAGGATTTTATTTCGTTTTATATTGTCCTGGCTAAAATTAACAAAGAGTGGTTGAATAAAAGTTCAGTTTATGGCATAAAAAAAATATATGGTGATGACAGAGAACTGCCATCACCATTCTCTCATGATGGTTTTGTTTTTCAAAGTTCCGGCGATATGTGGGATGGTGGTTTCGTAAGATATCACCAAAAAGGAGAATGGTACCGTTTTTACCACTATGGTGCAGTTATGAAAGCAACATTGGACACACTGCTCCTTAAAAAAGCCTATGGGAATAATTAGTTGCTGATGCTACGCTACCCTTTAATAAAAATCCACAACTGAACAGTGATAGTGGTTAGGTGTTCCTTCAGGTTCAGCATAACATCTGATAAAACCATTTAATTTCGCATTTTGGTTAAACCATTTTTTCTGCTTAACATTCATCTCATTCATTTGCATGTCAACTTCCTCTCCAAACATGTGCTCATAATGTGATGGTTTTAAAGTGCCATCAATATCAAACCGTCCGCCGTAGGGCAGACTCATGTCGTTGATGTATAATTCTTTATGCTCCGGACTTTTCCCATTTATATCAAATTCCCCCCGGTCAAAGTCTTCACCATAGGCCTTTGCAATTTTCTTGATTGCGCTAATCAACTCCTGGGTGCCGTAGTGGTTATCCGGGAGGATAGTCGTTTCTCCATCCAGCACAATATTATCCCCATCCCCAACCTCTAGTTTTATCAGCCCATGGTACATTACACGTAGATAAAATATTTTTTTACCTATTTCATTCCCGTCGGTGTTTTTGAAAAAAACTACAACTTTAGTTTTTCCACACATGCCAGGGGTGGAATAGTCAATATTTCTGTAGTTTACAATCCCATCTTCATTAGTCAGGCTGCTACCGGGTATCCAGTGATCGTTTCTCTGGGTGAAACCGCTGAATTGCCCTGTTGCCAACTTGTTGGAAGAAACTTGGTGATGGATGTGGTCTTTCGGTCAAAGAGCCGCTCCATATCACCTGGGCAATGTTGCTAACGTTGCCTTTGGTGGAAAGGATGTTTGAGAAGAAGGGCTAGCAGATTTATATGAAAAGGGCGCGAAGATATTCTTCGCGCCCTTTTGTCAGCATGTAATAATACTTCAGGTACTATTTCTTAGGCCGTGCTTTCAATATTTTACTTAAATTGTCGGCTGCAAATTTACAAGCTGCGGCTTCTTTTTTATGACAGACAACTTCTTCAATCAGATAGAAAATTGTCGCTAACTCATCTACATTGGGCGAGTGGTAATGAAGGGTATATAATAAATTTTTCCATATAGGCTCAGGGATATTCTCAGTTTCTAGTTCCATATGAGACAATGCCAAATAAATAGCGTAAACTTCATTTGCCATTAATATCGCTTTTGTGGGAATGATATCAGAATCTTCAGGAGGGTGCCAGTAAATAGGTCGTAATTTAGCAATCCATTTTAGCGTGAATGCTCCACGCTTGTGTTGATCTGCCAAGCCAATTTCATGAAAAGGTTTGATTCTTAGCAGGTCTACATAATAGCTTTCAACAGCATTTCTGAGTATGTAAGGGTCCAAAAATAAATTGGGCCACTTATCCCGAATATGATAAAATATTCTATGATAGAATTTGCATCTGTTTAATATTTCCTGTGTTCCGACTTCCTCTAAAATCTCGCCCGGTGGAACAGATTTCATATGTCATTACACACTTGTTCGATTTTATTAAGAAAACTATCTGCGATCCTGTCAGCGTGCTTCAATAAATCTTCATTCACACACTTATCCGAAGAATTGGGATTGTGCCAATTCGATATTGCAGTCACACTTTCGCATTGCATAACCGTTTCCCAATAAGCATCGAGATTTTCCACATCTGGATAATACTGCATGGTAGCATCTCCGTAGCGCATGAGAATTGGTGGGGAAATGCATCACATATAATGCATCTCTACATAATAGATATTACCCACCTATCCACTTGTCAAGAATAAATTCGAGATAATTATAACACAATTGGAAACCATGTCAATACAATCGACTTGCATTACAATAGTCTTTAGTTATTACACTCCATAGCTCTCAGCGGGCGTGAGCAATCAACCCGCAGCCGGAGCCTCTTCAAGCCCTAGCAAATTACCTTCCTCGTCTATCAGGCCCTGACGCACGGCCTCGCGGTGTACCGGTCCCCACCAGCCAATCGGCATGGTGCGCACGTAGTAGCGCACAAGATGGTCCATGTTATCGGGCTTGGTCAGGAACGTAACCGGCAGGTAAATCATCGCGCCCA
>JABHYP010000708.1 GCA_018656855.1 Candidatus Latescibacterota bacterium
CGAACCTGTTGGCGATTTTGGCGAGCGTTTTGGTTTCCGCTATGCCGATGGAAACCGGCATCCCTGTCCACCGCCTGACTGTCTTGCGTATTTTGTGCCCATACGCGGTCAGGTCGCGCCGCCCGAATCCTTCGAGATTCAGAAACGCCTCGTCGATAGAATACACCTCGATGTCCGGAGTGAACCGTGCGAGCGTTTCCATCACCCGCCGGGACATATCGCCGTAAAGAGCATAGTTCGAGGAGAAGGCATGTACCTTCCCCGAATTGATGAGATGTCCTACCTTAAATGCGGGGATGCCCATGGGAATTCCTAGTGTCTTTGCCTCGTTGGAGCGGGCAACCACGCAGCCGTCGTTGTTGGACAGCACCACCACGGGTTTTCCCTCGAGTTTCGGGTTGAACACCCGCTCGCAGGAAGCATAAAAGTTGTTGCAGTCAATAAGTGCAACAGCATTCATGACATTTCTGAATTGTGAGTGGCAAATGTTATTAGTTTCCCCATCCACGGCGAATCCTTTCCTTTTTCATCCCTCACCCTTATTCCTCTTTATCCTCTCCATTTTACATTCCACTCCTGAAACTTGGAACTTGAAACCCAGTATCACAACCGATGAATGACAGCGGTGACCACACCCCATACCTCGAAATCCATCTCTTCATGGATATCCACAGGCTCATAGCTGTCGTTATCTGGCAGGAGCAGCAGCTTTTCTCCCCGTTTCCGTATACGTTTCACCGCAAGCTCCCCCTCCAACCGTGCTATCACCACGCTGTTTTCGGACGACTCGAGAGAACGGTCAACAATCAGCATGTCCCCGGAATGGATGCCGGCACCGTTCATGGAATCGCCGGTCACACGAACAAAAAAAGTTGCCGCGGGATGCCTGATTAGATAGGTGTTCAAGTCAAGTTTCCGCTCGATATAATCATCCGCAGGGGACGGAAACCCAGCGGGAGCAAGCTGTTGAATCAGCGGCCGTGCTGTTTCGCACGATTCGTCGGGGGTATTGATATTGTCAGTACTTATACGCATAGTATAATTCCAGATTACAGAGCCATCGGTATAACGCCCGGGCAACCCTTTGCCCCGAGCAGTGTAAATAATAATATACTGTAACAATTTACTCCTGACAAGCGATATTTTCAGAAAAATGTATAGAAAATATTTTGTTAGTGTCAGAATATTTTTCTCTTGACACTATAGGTATCTTACATTTAATTATGTAGCACGATTATTATTATTATGTTATTTTGTCCCTATCTTTTTTATATTTGTATTACAAACTCGCATTCTTAAAACCAAGTGTGAGGAATTGCGTTCACCCGGAATATTGAAAATTTTATGCAAGGAGTAATGCAAAATGAAATACTCGTTCTGTATTTTAACAGCAGCTATAGTTTTTTTCACCCGGGAAACCCTGTCGCAGACACTGTCTGTCTACGAACTTGAGCCAATAACATCCACTGTCAACAGGACAGTGTCTTTCGGCGATGATACCGGCACACTCGAAGTTATCACGCATGAAATGATCAAACAGGGAAATTATAAGAACGTTTCCGAGGTGCTCCGTACAATTCCCGGCATCTATTACGTTTCGGAAAGTATTCTTGGAAACCGCAGCACAGAATCAAATACAGGCTCAAAAATCCGTATCAGAGGAAAAGGGGCAAAACTTCTCATAGACGGCCGTCCCATGAACATGGCAATTTTCGGCTGCCTTACCAATAATATGCTTACACTCGACCATGTGGAACGAATAGAAGTAACACGTGGGAGTGAGTCTGTTCTTTACGGTTCCGATGGTCTGGGAGGTGTTATTAATATCATAACACGTGAACCGAACGAATTCGGCGGAGAGTTTCAGGTGCAAGGAGGAGGCTATAGTACTGTCATTTCATCGTTTAGTCATGATAATACTATCGGTCCATTCGGATATTTTGTCTCCGGTTCACTCAAGCGATCTGATGGCTATCGGGGAGATTCCGATTACGCTGACGAAAACGGTTATGCCAAAATGAACTACCGGATCAATGAATCCACGAAAATCGAGTCTTCGCTGAATATGTACAACGGCAACTGGAACGATCCCGGGACACTTTATAATCCTCAAGCGGATTTCTGGGCGAATTTCAAACGCCGGCATTCCGATATAACCCTTAAAGGAAAAAGCAAAACTGCATCATATACAATTAAGGCTTTTCACAATGAAGGCCATCATATTTTTACCGACCAGGATGGCTGGCAATCACGCGACTATACTAACGGGTTAAAAGCCGATATGGTGAAAAACTTTACCGGAGGGAAAAACCGGCTTATCTTTGGCGCTGACGGACGCTGGC